>CALCPC010000837.1 GCA_937900975.1 uncultured Paracoccaceae bacterium | reverse complement strand
GCGTCGCCCGAGGCTCCGTTGCTGCCGCACCCCCGCCTGCAGCAGCGTGCCTTCGTCCTGGGCCCGCTTTGCGACATCGCGCCAGACTGGGTGCATCCGGTGTTGGGCAAGTCCGCCGCCGCCCTGGCCGCGGCGCTGCCAGCCGAGGATCGCGCGGCGGTCAGCGTGGTAGACCCGCAGCGCGACGGGCCGGGGCCGGACATGGCCGGGCCGGAAGGGCCTGAAAAAGAAGGGGTGGCGTCCCCCGCCTAGCACCGACTTGGTCTTGTCAAGTTGGCATTGCTCTTCTAAATAACAGTCTCCACCCAGGACGAAAGGGGCCGCCCATGGCGCGTGTGACCGTTGAAGACTGCGTTGACAAGGTGCCGCACCGGTTTGAGCTGGTGATGCTTGCCGCCCACCGCGCGCGGGAATTGTCGTCGGGCGGCGCGTTGACCATCGACCGGGACAACGACAAAAACCCGGTGGTCGCGCTGCGGGAAATCGCCGACGAGACCCTGACCGTTGATGAGTTGCGGGAGCGGTCGATTGAATCGCATCAGCGCCAGATCGAGGTCGATGAACCGGAAGAGGACAGCATGTCGCTTCTCATGGGGTATGACGCCCCGGCGCCGGTTGAGGATGATATGTCCGAAGAAAAGCTTCTGCGCGCGCTGATGGAGGCGCAGGGCGAAAGCTGACCGTTGATGGGGGATCTTGGCCTTGATCACCGACGACCAGCTTGTGGACCTGATCAAGGCCTATAACCCCAACACCAACGAAGACATGGTGCGCAGCGCCTACGCTTACGGCGCCCACGCGCATGAGGGCCAGACCCGGGAATCGGGGGAGCCTTACTTTACGCATCCCGTTGAGGTTGCCGCACTTTTGTCCGAGCAACGGCTCGATGACATCACCATCGTCACAGCGCTGCTGCACGACACCATCGAAGACACCAAACTCACCTACCAAACCGTCGCGGACGCCTTTGGCGATGAGATCGCGCGTCTGGTCGATGGCGTAACGAAGCTGACCAACCTGCAGCTTTCCTCGGTTGAAACCAAACAGGCCGAAAACTTTCGCAAGCTTTTGATGGCGATGTCCCGTGATCCGCGGGTCCTGTTGGTCAAACTGGCCGACCGGCTTCACAACATGCGCACGCTCCGCTTTCTCAAGACCGAAAAACAGGTCCAGAAAGCGCGGGAGACGATGGACATCTACGCGCCGCTGGCGGGGCGGATGCGGATGCAGTCGATGCGTGAGGAGTTGGAGGACATCTCGTTCCGCGTCCTCAACCCCGAAGCGCGGGCCTCCATCCTCCGCCGATTTGTGGTTTTGCGCCGTCAAAATGGCGAGATGATCCCGCAGATCACCGAAGACATCCGCCGCACGTTAGAGGATGCTGGGATCGAGGCGGATGTCTTCGGACGGCAGAAAAAACCCTATTCGATCTGGCGAAAAATGCAGGATCAGGGTGAGGTTTTCGGCCGATTGTCAGACATCTATGGATTTCGCATCATCCCAACCTCGGTCGAGGAATGCTACCGCACGCTCGGCGCTGTGCATCAGCGTTGGGCCGCGGTGCCGGGGCGGTTCAAGGACTATATCAGCCAGCCCAAGTCGAACGGCTACCGCTCCATCCACACCACGATTTCGGGACGGTCGGCCAAACGCGTTGAGATCCAGATCCGCACCCGCCAGATGCACGAAGTGGCCGAAACCGGGATCGCGGCCCATTGGTCCTATCGGGAGGGGGCGCGGTTCGAGAACCCGTTTACCGTCGATCCCGTCCGCTGGCTCGAACGCCTGACAGCGCGGTTTGAGGCGTCAGAGACGCCGAACGACTTCCTTGAACATGTCAAACTGGAGATGTTCACCGACCAGGTTTTTTGTTTCACGCCCAAGGGGGAGGTGATCAAGCTGCCGCGCGGGGCGACGCCGATCGATTTTGCCTATGCCATTCACACCCGCATCGGCGACAGTTGTGTCGGCGCGAAGGTCGACGGGCATCGCGTGCCGCTGTGGACGCGGCTGCGCAACGGCCAGTCCGTCACGATTATCCGCGCCGAAGGGCAGCGCCCGCAGGCCAGTTGGGAGGATATGGTCGTCACGGGCCGCGCGAAATCGGCGATCCGCCGCAGCTTGCGGGAGGAGAACCGCGCCGCGCATATCCGTCTCGGCTCAGAGATTGCGCGCGTCGCGCTTGAGCGTGTCGGCAAAACCGCGTCGCCGAAAGCGTTGCGCACGGCCGCCGAGAAATTCGGCCACAGCGATCCAGAGGAGATGTTGGCCCGGCTTGGCGCGGCGGAAATCACCGGCTCTGACTTGATCGCGACGCTTTACCCCGAATTGACCGCAGGCGCGCAGGCCGTGGCGGCGCCGGGTCGCGGGCCGGGGATCGTCGGCCTTGACACCAACCAAGTGGCGCAGCCCGCGCCCTGTTGCCAGCCGATCCCGGGCGACCGGATCATCGGCATCGCCGTCCGCGGCCGGGGTGTGGAGGTGCACGCCATCGATTGCTACATGCTGGCCAAGCTTGAGGACCGCGCGGAGGAGTGGATCGATCTTGCCTGGACCCAAGGCGCCGGCAGCGCCGCGCATCTGGCGTGTATCGAGGTGACGATGGCCAACGATGCCGGCGTGCTCGGCCGGATCTGCACTTTGATCGGAGAGCAGCGGGCCAACATCGCCGATATTGTCTTCACGGACCGCAAACCCGATTTTTATAAGGTGGTCCTGGATTTGGAGGTGCGCGATGTCGCCCATCTGCACAATGTACAGACGGCTTTGGCGGCGGAATCGGATGTCAGCGATGTCGTCCGGTTCCGCGGCGAGGTTGCCGATGGACCGTTGCCTGTGACGTGATAGAAGACCTTGCAGGTCCGGGTTTCGCTGCGGCCGCTGGAGTGAAAGGTCCGCCGAATGTTTAAGAGGCGCAACAGCCTCGGGCAATGGGAGCGCGCGCGCGAATGGGTCTATCCCCGCTCGGGCTGGCGGCGTGCGATCGAGTATGTCGGGCACCGGATCAAACGTCTTCCCGACACGCCGCATAAGATCGCGCTGGGCTTTGCCTGCGGCGTCTTCGTGTCGTTCTCGCCGCTTTTCGGGTTCCATTTTATTTATGCGGGGCTTTGCGCCTGGATCGTCCGGGGCAATATCCTGGCCAGCTTCATCGGCACGCTTGTCGGCAATCCGCTCACCTTCCCGCTGATGGCGACAACCTCGCTGACCTTTGGGCGTTGGTTGATGGGGGTGGAGGGGGAATCGGCAAGCTTTGCGGCCGTCAAAGATGCCTTTGTCGCCGCTGCCGGGGGCATCTGGCAAAGCCTGAAGGCCGCCTTCGGATTGGCGGAACCCGCGCTCGACAAATTGCAGCCCTTTCTCTGGGAGGTCTTCATCCCATACTACATCGGTGGCATCGTGCCGGGGTTGATCGCGGCGGTGGGGTTCTATTTCCTCACCCAACCGCTGATCGACGCCTATCAATCCCGCCGCCGCGCGCGCCAGATGGCCCGGGCAAAGGCGCGGTTGATGGCGGATAAGGCTGCTCAGATGATCAAAGAAGGATCGTGAGCAGAAGGAAGGGAGATTTTTCGATGGCCCAACCTGGGGGACGTTTGCGCCTTGGCGTGAACATCGATCACGTCGCAACGGTTCGCAATGCCCGTGGCGGCACGACACCGGATCCAATGCGCGCGGCGCGTTTGGCCGAGATGGCCGGGGCGGATGGGATCACGGCGCATCTGCGGGAGGATCGCCGCCACATCACCGACGCCGATATCGACGCGTTGATGGGTGCGATCTCGATCCCCCTCAATTTCGAGATGGCCGCCACGGCCGAGATGCAGGCCATCGCGCTCCGCCACCGCCCCCACGCCGTCTGTATCGTGCCCGAGCGGCGGGAGGAGCGGACAACCGAAGGCGGGCTTGAGGTCGCGCGCGAAGAAAATCGCCTGGCGCATTTTATCGCCCCGCTGGCCGAGGCCGGCTGCCGGGTGTCGATTTTCATCGCCGCAGATCGCCGCCAAATCGAAGCCGCCCACCGCATCGGCGCCCCGGTGATCGAACTTCATACCGGCGCCTATTGCGATGCTCATTCCGAAGGCCGCTTTGCCGACCGCGATGCCGAGTTGCAGCGCCTTGGCGAGATGTGCGCCTTTGCCCACGATCTGGGGCTAGAGGTTCACTGCGGCCATGGCCTGACCTATGAAACGGTGAAACCGATCGCGGCATTCCCCGAAGTGATGGAGCTGAACATCGGGCATTTCTTGATCGGCGAGGCTATTTTCTCGGGCCTCGACAGCGCCATCCGCCGCATGCGCGCGCTGATGGATGACGCGCGGGGCGAGGCGCTGGGCCAGGGGGGCGCCTAACCGGTTCTGCCGCCACCGGGCGCGGGTCTTCGACCGCTTTGGGCTTTGGGCGTGACGGGCTTACGGGGCAAAGCCGCTTGGCAAGCGCGGCATCCGGCGTTTAGCTGTCCGCATGATCCTCGGTATCGGCACCGATCTTTGTAATATTGAGCGTATTGCCCGCACGCTTGACCGGTTCGGCGACCGGTTTCGCAACCGCGTCTTCACCGAAACGGAACAGCGCCGCGCCGCCCGCCGGGTTGAGGTGGCGGCAACCTTTGCCAAACGCTGGGCCGCGAAAGAAGCCTGCTCCAAGGCGTTGGGCACGGGGCTTCGCATGGGGATTGCCTGGAAAGACATGGCTGTATCGAACTTGCCCACCGGCCAGCCCGTCATGGCGGTGACGGGCTGGGCCGCGGCCCGCCTTGACGCAATGACGCCCCCCGGCCACGACGCCATCATTCACGTAACGCTGACCGACGACCACCCTTGGGCGCAGGCCTTTGTCGTGATCGAAGCGCGGGCGCATCAGCCCCCCCCGGCGGCGGGCCCGGACTGAAACTTGGCGAATGCGTGCCGGTTCGCACGGATCTTGGTCGTTGGGCCAAGCGCATCAACTTGACAGCAGAGGGGAGGCCGGGCGACAAGCCTCGGGTCAAAAAAGGCATAAGGGCAGGACATGGCAGAGGGTAAGTCGATCTCCGGCGGGATCGTGGAGACGATCAAGACCATCGTGTATGCGTTGCTCCTTGCAGGACTGATCCGTACCCTGATCTTTCAACCGTTTTGGATCCCTTCGGGCTCCATGAAGCCCAGCCTTCTGATCGGCGATTTTCTGTTCGTGAACAAATTCGCCTATGGCTATTCCGCCTATTCCTGCCCGGGCTATCGGGGTTACAACATCTGCTTTTGGGCCAAAGGGTCCGATGATCGGCTGTGGGGGGGGATGCCGGCCCGGGGCGACGTGATCGTCTTTCGCCACCCCGTTACGGGCCAGGACTATATCAAGCGCCTGATCGGCCTGCCCGGCGACCGGATCGAGATGCAGGGCGGGCAAGTGATTTTGAACGGCACGCCCGTGCCCCAAGACCAAATCGCCGACTTCGTCGAGGTGTTCGAGGCGCAGGGCCCCGCCCGCCGAACCCCGCGGTGCCTTCAAACTGTCGGGCTCGGCGGGGCGTGCGCCAAGACCCAATATGTCGAAACCCTGCCCGGCGGCGTCAGCCATGAGACCCTCGATTTCGCCAACCGCGGCAGCGACCGCGCCGGTCCGTTCGAGGTGCCGGAGGGGCATTTCTTTTTCCTCGGCGACAATCGCGACAACTCGGTCGACAGCCGCTTTCCCCAAAGCGCAAGCGGCGTTGGCTATGTGCCTTACGAAAACCTCATCGGTCGGGCCGACCGCATCATCTTTTCGTCCGCTGGACGGTCCATCCTGTACTTCTGGACCTGGCGCAGCGACCGGTTTTTGCGGGCGGTCAGATGACCGGGTGCGGCATGAAACCCGGATCGGCTGGGATGGGGTGCGCTTGGCAAAGCTGAACCAGCACCAACAAGCGCTGGCCGATGCGCTTGGCCACCGGTTTGCCACGCCCGCGCTTTTGGTGGAGGCCGTGACGCACGCGTCGGTCGGCGCAAATGGGCGCGACAACCAGCGGTTGGAATTCCTCGGCGACCGTGTCCTTGGCCTTGTGATTGCCGAGGCCCTGATCGCCCGCGCGCCCGACGCGCGTGAGGGGATGCTTGCGCCTCGGCTCAATGCGCTGGTGCGCAAGGAAACCTGCGCGGAGGTCGCCGATACCATCGGTGTCGGCCCGGCGCTTTTGATGGGCCGGTCCGAGCAAGCCTCGGGCGGGCGGCGCAAGACCGCGCTGCTTGGCGATGCGATGGAGGCTGTGATCGCGGCGGTTTATCTCGACGGTGGTTTTGAGGCCGCGCGCACCATGATCCTGCGCCATTGGGGCGCCCGCATCGACGGTGTGCCAGAGCGCGCGCGCGACGCCAAAACGGCGTTGCAAGAATGGGCGCAGGCCCGCGGCATGGCGCCGCCCGATTATGTCGAGAGAGAGCGTTCGGGCCCCGATCACGCGCCCGAGTTCGTGATCGAAGCGCGCCTGGCATCCGGCGAGGCGGCGGCGGCGCGGGCCGGTTCCAAACGTGCGGCGCAGCAGGCGGCGGCGACGCGACTTCTGGCCCAATTGGGCGCGCCCAGCGCATGACCCGCGCAGGCTTTGTCGCCTTGATCGGTGAGCCCAATGCGGGCAAGTCCACG
>CALCPC010000836.1 GCA_937900975.1 uncultured Paracoccaceae bacterium | reverse complement strand
CTTTTTTGCGCCCGAGCGTGCGGGCGACTTTTTTGCGCCCGAGCGTGCGGGCGACACCCGCGCTGCGCAACCCGGGCCCGCCAAATGATATGCCCCGCCGGTACACCGCTCCGGCGGTCTCAGAGATCATGCGCTCCACTGTCCCACCTTGCCACCGCCGCCCGGGGCGGAGCGGTCGGCAAAAGGATGCAATGGATGCTACCACTGATCGGACTAAACCTGACCGGACGCCCGAACGATGCCACCCCTCCTCCGCCCCCCACCGAAACGCTGACGCTGACCGATATCCCCCGCGACAGACTGATCTATGACAGCGCGGCCGCCCTTTCGGGCAGCCATGCGACCGTCGCGCTGTCGGGCACCGGCACACCCGGGGAAACGGTGGAACTGCGCGCGGTCAGCCTCGACGACGCCGGGGCGAGCAGCACCCAATGGACCGCGGTTGCCACGATTGCCGGGGACAGCACCTGGAGCGGGACCCTGTCCGTCGCGCCAAGCACCAGCTGGTTTCGCGCCGAAGCCCGGCTGGCGGCCAGCCCCGCCATCTCAGCCGCAACCGCCAACCGCTTTGGCATCGGCCATGTGTTTGCGCTTTGGGGACAGTCCGAGATCAACCGTCTGATCGGTGCCGCACATGACCATCTGACCCCTACAACGATTGCCGATGACGAGGCCGTGCAGATCGTTTTTCACGACCGCGCGACACCCGGCGCGGGCGGGGTGCTGCATCATTTCGTATCCGATGCCGATCCGCTGACCGCCGCCGTCGCGGCCATGGCCGCAAGCCTGATCGCGGCCGCGCCGGGCGCCAAATTCGCCCTCGCGTTTCAAACCAAAAGCGGCACGAATTTCGACGATCTCTTAAACGACGCCAATGCCACCCGAAGCTTTGCCAACGATCAAGCCGTCCACGATCACATCACCGCAAACGGCACCACAGCGGTCGGCGTCGCCTTGTCGTCTTGGTTTGCCGGGCCGCGCACCTATGCCGGCGATTACGGCGCCGCCTTCCAGGCGATGTCCACGGGCACGGCGCTGGCGGACGGGTCGGCCCTGACGCTGCCCACAACGCTGACCGCCGGCGGCACGGACATCACGCTCGACCACAGCCTTGCCGAACTCTACGACCCTTCCCAGACGGTGATCGCCGTCGGCGGGCCGCACCGGTTCTCGATCACCGGCACCGATCCGGCCACGAGCGAACTGCAGTTGATCGAAACGTGCCGGCTTGCCCAGCGGGCAATGGTGGCCGCCAATACCTCACCCTTCACGATGGTCCTGGCGGGAGAGGCGATGGATTACCTCAACGGCGAGCCGCAGACAAACGGCAGCTACGATCTCAATGGGACGAACTGGGGCGATTTCAGCCACCCCAACCGACACACCGAGGACGGCCAAAACCGCCTGGCCCGCATCTTGGCGCATCACCTGATGCAGGTCGCAGGGATCGAGGCCTGGACTGTGCCGACGCTGGACAACGTCGCCTGGACGACAGACAAAATCACGCTGACCTCCAGCGCCGGCCCGATCACCACCGCCGAGCATGCCGGCGGCGGCGCGGCGCTGGTCGCGGGCTTCGCGCTCAACGGTGCGCCGGTCACAAATGCCACCGTGACCAGCGGCGCAATCGAGATCCCCGGCAGCTTCGACTTCGCCGATAATCTGACCTTCGGACGCCATGGCGGCACCGGGATGACGGATTTTCCGGGTGACTATTTCAACGCGCTCTGGCGCCGTTACCCTTTGGCCGATGTCGGGCTTGCCGATCTAGAAGGGATTGCGCTGCGCCCTTTGCCCGATCTGGCCAACACCCTAAGCGCGCCAGCCAGCTTTGTGGCCGACGGCACGTTCCGCTTCCAAGAACCGGGCGCGATCGGCGCGGGCATCTCGGCGCTGACCTGGTATGCCGATCTGACCGTGACAAGCTCGGCCAGCCAAGCCGATCTTTTCCGGCTGTCGGGAAACAACAACCTGGTGTTGGAGCTTGAGGGGAACAATTCCATCACGGTCGTGGTCAAGGACGAGGCGGGCACCACGCTTTTGAACCAGAACACCGGCAACGGCACCTATGACGACAATCAGCCCTATGAAATCTGGATGAGCGCCGATCTTGCGGGCCAGCAGTTCCGGCTTTGGCTGAACGGCACACCGATCATCGATGCGCCTTTGCCGGCCAACAGCGGCGCGTTCGCGTCGAACCGGACGCTGCTTTTCCTCGGCAGCAACCGGCCTGTGCTTGGCGTCGTCCGGGCGCTGCGGGTTTGGACCGTGCCGATCACGGCCCCGACAGCCCCGACCGCCGCGCCGCACCACGCTGTGACCACCGCCAATCCGCCAGCCGATCCCTGGTATCTGCTGAATTAAAGCGTTTCGCCTTTACCCTAAGACACGCCATCGCCAAAATCCCGAGCGCCGCAGGGTTTTGACGATTCAAGATAAAGGCGAAACGCTATAGAGCAATTTTCGTTTGCATCGGATCGGAAACGCTGCCTCAAGATCAGCAAGGCGCTGATTAGGAATGTTTTTCCGATAACCTGGACTCAATCCGAACGAAAATGCTCTCGCGCCTTCCCGCAGCGCGGCAAAGCCAACAGCGCCGTCTTTTCCGCGTCATCTTGAACGGAAATTGGCCGCGGACCGGGCCGGTTTGGGCGCACAAGCCCCCGCAGGGCCCTAGCCTGCGGCGGAGCGGACGCACAGCGCGTCAGCCCCGCCGCAGGCGGCGCAGGGCGCTGGTCAGAAGACCGGCGAAGATCGTTTCGAACCCGCGCGGCCGGCCGGCCAGCTGCCAGAAAACGAGATGCGCCACAGCGTAAACCGCCGCCCCCAGCCCGGCTTTCAGCCCCAAAGCGAGCAGCGCGGGGCGAAAATCCCGCCCGGCATCCGCCGATATGACAAAAACATCGAACGCCACCACCGCCACCGTCATCGCCCCCGCCGCCAGCGCCGAGCGCGCGCCCACCCGCAGCATCTCACCGATGGTACCGCCAAGCTGCCGCGCCACGATCGGCAGCAAAAGCGCGAGGCCGACAAGCTCTGCCACCACCCCCGCCGCCGCGGCGCCCAGCACGCCATAGCGGCTGACCCCCCACCACAGCACCGGCAGCGCCACCACCATCATGCCCGCCTCCCGCAAGAAGATCAGCCGCGCCATGCCAAGCGCCTGCAAAAGCCCCCGCGCCCCGGCGCCAAGCAGACCGACAGCCATCGCCGGCGCCAGGATCTGCAACACCGGAACGGCCGCGCCCCATTGTGGCCCCGCCAGCACCCGCAAAAGCTCGGGCGCGGTCAGGGCGACGCCGACACCGGCGGGCAACATGCAGCCGAAAACCAGCGCCTGCGCATCCAAATACGCCCGGCGGGTTTGGGCGCGGTCACGCGCGCGATGCGCGATGCCGGCAAAAACCATCCGGTCGATGGGTTGCGTAAACCGCTGAAACAACTGGTTCAGGAGGTTGAGCGCAATGCGATAGGCGCCAAGCGCGCCCAAGCCGAGATACGATCCGACAAAGAGCGCGCCAATGTTTCGGTTCAAAACCGCCGTCAGGCGGTGAGCCATCGTCCAGCCGCCAAAACCCAGACAATCGCGCCAGCGCCGCAGCGAAAAGCCAAGCGTTCCGGGGGTGGCCAGATGGGTCAAACCGGTGCCAAGAACCGCCGCCAAAACCATGCCCGCAAGCATCGCGCGGTAATCGCCGATGGCAAAGGCCAGCGCAATCGCCGTGCCATAGAGCACAACGCGTCCGAACACATCCGCCGCCGCCGCCCAATCGAACCGCAGCTCCCGCGCCAAAAGCGTAAAGCGCGGCGTGCGCAAGCCTTCGACCGCGGCAATCACCGCAAGCCATGTCAAAACCGGCCCAAGCGCGGGCGTCGCCGCCCATGCGGCCAGCGGCGCCGCCGCAACCGCCAGCACGAGGGCGGAGGCAAAACTGGCGAGAACCCCCAAGGTAAACGCCGTGTCGATATGGCTTTGGTCGATCTCCGGCACACGGATCAGCGCATTGGTGAACGCCCGCCCGCCGGTGACCCGCAAGATCTCGGCCCCGATGGTCGCATAGGCGATCAGGCCGAAATCCTCCGGCGCCAAAAGCCGGCCCAGCACCGCAATACTGGCCATCGCCAGCACGCGGCCCAGCACCGACGCAGCCAGCAGCAATCCAGCGCCTTGGGCGAGACGACCGCGGATCGGCGCGCCACGGGGCTTTTGCTCTGTCATCGGGCCATATTCCACCGGCTCAAAAGCGGCTCTGACAAGCCTTTGGCACCAGTCTAGGAGGCAAGTCAGACCGACACCATAGGCGACAGCGCGCTTGATGCTGTGCTTGACGCTGTGCTTGACCCTGTGCTGCGGGCCGGTATGGACACCGCAACAGGGCGTCGGGACGGCACAGCCTTGGGGCGCGCTTTCTAACCGGGAGAGATGACCGTGACAGCACCAAGCCATGGCCGGCGTGGCGCCGCTTTGGCCGCCCAACGGGCCGCCATCCTCGCGGCATGCCTTCTTGCCATCGCCACCATCGCCGCCAGCCCGGCCCTGGCCGGCGACAAAGATCCCCAGCCGGCCGGCCCGGCGCTGACGCGCCCCGTCCCGGCGGCCGACGGCCGGGATCTTTATGTCGCGGCCCAGGCAGCGGCGGGGGGCGACGGCAGCGCCACGCGGCCCTTCGCAACGCTTGCCGCCGCCCTCCCCCATGCCCGGGGGGGCGACCGGATCCGGCTCGCCCCAGGTCACTATCCGCCGTTTCGCCTGCGCAACCGCCGCTTTGACCCGCCCCTTGAGATCGCGGGGCCCAGCGGGTCCGGCAAAGCGCATATCGGGCCGATCGCGCTTAACGGCGTCTCGGGGTTGACCCTGCGCCATCTGCATGTCGCGCCCGGCTCTGCCGATCCATCCCGGCGCGCCCAGGGTCTTTTGGCGATCCGCGACGGCGCGCGCATTGTCGTGGCCGCCTCGACCTTCCGCTCCACGCCGCAGGATCCAAAACGCTGGCGCGCGGCCGACTGGCTGCACCTGGCCTGGAGCGGCATTCGCGCCGAGGGCCGCGAGATCGCGATCACCGGAAACCGGGTCGAGACCGTGCGCCACGGCATCGGCGTCACGGGGCCCGACAACCGCGTTGAAGGCAATCATGTCGATGGCTTTTCCGGCGACGGGCTGCGCGGCAATGGCGACCGGGTTCTGGTGCGGGGCAACCGCGTGGCCAATTGCTATAAGGTCGACGACAACCATGATGACGGGTTTCAGGCCTGGACGCGCGGCCCGAAAGGCCCCGGGGATGGCCGGCTGACGGGCGGGCGGGTCGAGGGCAACGAAATCCTAGAATGGACCGGGCCGCCGCACCCTTTGCGCTGCCGGCTGCAGGGCATTGGCCTGTTCGACGGGATCTATGACGGCTGGACGATTGCGAACAACTTTGTTGCCGTCAGTTCCTGGCATGGCATCTCGCTGCGCGGCGCGCGCGACACGCGGATCCTGCACAACACGGTCGTGAGCGCGGATCTCGGCAACCGCCCCCGGCCCTGGATTTCGATCGGGCCGCACAAACGCACCGAAGACTGGTTTTCGGGCAACATCGTTGCCAACAACATCGCGCCCAATTTCCGCCCGCGCGCGCTTGGCGCGCGGCGCCAGGGTCTTGCGACGGGGCTTGGGATCACGGGTCACGTCAATCTGGTGCTGCCCGACGACGCATCAACCGTCTTCGCCGGCCCCACTCCCGCCCCCAATACCGATCCCGACCCCAATCCCGACCCCGGCGATTATCGCCCGCGTCCCGGCGGGCCCGCGGCGGGCGGCGCCTGGCCCGGGGGCGGTCCAAGCAAGGACGCAAGCGGGCGAAACCGGCCCGCCACGGGCGCCAGCCTCGGCGCGTGGGAGCCCTAGCGCCATCCGACGCCAAAGCCAAACCCGCGACGCCGCCCTGTCACTGTTTCCAGGCGGAAAGGTCGCGGCCCAGCAGCCCCTCCAGGCGCTCAACCTCAGGCACGAATTCCGCGGTGATCGCCGCCGCCAAGGCCGGATCGACGGGGCGTTTGTCCAGCGGTTTGTAAAGCGCCTTTTGCCACAGCGCATAAAGCGGCGCCCGCACGGATTTCGGCAGCACCGCCCGGGCATGGCGGTAGAGCTCAAACCGGTGGATCACGCTGCGCTGCAAAGCCACCAACCCGCGTGAGCGCACGCTGGCGGCCTCGTTGATCGGGGAAAGATCGACCTCCGCGTCAGGCTCAAGACCGAGAAACCGGCAAGCCTCGTCATAGACTGCGGCGGCGTCGGCCCGAAAATCGTCGTAGAGCACGACATGGATCTGGTCGCGCGGGAACACCGCGCAATACCGCGCAAGCTGCGTCGCATAGCGCGCGGTTTCGCGGTAAAACAGACCGTTGACGGCAATCGCGGATTGAGGGATCCGCCGGCCCTGCCGCCGGTCGGTCTCGGCGTCGAGCGCTTGGGCAAAATCGGGGATCTCTTCGGTCAGGCTTTTGAGCGTCTGCTGATGCAGCGACTTCATCATGTCGACCGGTTTGCGCAGCATGACGATGATGCGCGCGGCCGGATTGAAGGCATGGATTTCGGCCGCGGCGGTCGCGCTGGCAAGGTAGAAAACCGAGGCATCCAGCACCACCGGCGCCCCCTGCCCCAGACCCTTGCCACGTTTGACATACGCCGCCCGGTCGATCCGGCCGCCAGGCATTCGGATGTCGAGATCCTGGCCAAAATGGTGGATCTCCTTGGGCAGGGCTGCGATCTCGGGATGTTTGCCAAGATAATGGGCCAACGCGGTGGTCGCGCATTTTGGGGCGCCGACGATGAAGGCGTTGGGAAAGACGGTCTCGGCGGTGGAGCGGGACATGGGGTGGCCTCCGAAAAGCCTGGCACGGGTCACGGATTGAACCTTACGTGGTTCGGGCGCTCTGACCATGACTATAGGGCAAGAGAATGGCAGCGCGGATCCAGGAAGCCGGGGCCCAGAAAGCCGGACCCAGAACACCGGGGCCCAGAACACCGGGGCCCAGAACACCGGGGCCGGGAGGTTCGGGCCCAGCATTGCGGCGGACCGGACGCGGCCGCCGTGAACGGGCGGTCTTAAGCCTCTTGCGCGCCGTCGAGCGATTGCCTTTTTGGCGCCACCAGTGCCTCGATCTCGGACACGGGCTGGGGCATCCGCCAACTGAATTTATGCACCAAGATCGCGCCCGTGGCGATGGCGGCCTCCACCGCCGCGGCCCGCGCAACCGCCTCTTCGGCGTCCAGCCGTGGCTCTGTAGGCTCCTCGGCTTCCAGCTGATGCTGCTTAAGATCTTCGGCTTCCAGCCGATGCTGCTTAAGATCTTCGGCTTCCAGCCGATGCCAGGCCAAATGCGGCGCGAGCGCGCCAAAGCGTGGGGTCCGCGCCCAGGCCCTGCGGGCGGCCCGGTCGGTGGCGACAACCCACTCGAACGCATCATTGTGCCAAAAATAATCCGCCGTCTGCTGACGCCCGGTCCAATAGGCGACGGTTTGACGGTCCCACGCCGCAATCACCGCACCGCCCGGCGCCGAGGCCAAAAACCAATTGCCGATCGTGCGCGAAAGCCCCCCGCCCAAAAAAGCCCGATCGCCCGGGATCCAAGAAAACGCGAAGAACCCCGACTGCCCCGCCACCATCGGCAGCCAAGGGTCAAGCGGGCGGGCGCAAAACGTGGTCGCATCCGCCCAAACCCCACCATGCTCGGCCAAAAGCCGCGTGCGCAGGACATCGGCGTAATGCGCGGGCAGAAGCGTCTTCGGCAACGCCGGCAGCGCAACCGCGCTCGGCGCGGTGGTGGCGTCGAGAACCGTCACCGACCAGCCTGGGTTCATCTCCCGCCAGGATCGGATACAGCGCAAAACAAGCGGGGGCGCCGCGGCCTCTCCCTGGTCCCAGTACATCCAGATCCGTTTTGGGATCGCGTGCGGAAACACCCGCACGGCCCGCTTTGGCGGGTCGCCGAGGGCGCGGCGCACGCGCCGACGCACCCCCCCGGCACGATGCCAAAGCTGTTTGCAGCGGATATAGACAGAAAAAAGCATCATCGACCCTATAGCGTTTCGCCGTTAACTTTAAGCTTCAAAACCCTGCCGCGCCTTCGGCGCTCTCGGGATTTTGGCGATGGCGCATCTCAGATTCACGGCGAAACGCTTTAATCCTGGCGCCATGACCACAATAGGGCGCGCGGGCCGAATGTGCGACGCGGCTTCGCGCCTCGATGTCTGCATGTTTCGCGCGCGAAACATGCAGGCGGGCCAACCTAATCACTCGCCCCCAAACCAGACGCCACCCATGCCGGCAGCCCGCCCACAGCCTCGCCGCCCCTCTCACTGGGGGGCCTCGTCCACCGGCCCGGGCCGGCCGGTTTTTCGCCGTACAAATCCCAAAAACGCCGCCCGGGGGCTGCGCAGCCGGCGCTGGCCCGCGCGGGCCCAGTAGCTGCGCCATTCGGCCTCCAGCGCGTGCACATCCCAGCCCGGCGCCAGCGCCCGCGCGGCCTCCAGCACCTCCGGCGCCAGGGGCGCGCGGCCCGGGGCGGCCCCGGCCCGCGCCGCGACCCGCAGGATGTCGCCCGGCTCCTCGGCCAGCGTGTAGTCCGGCAAAACGTCAGCCACGATCATCTCGCGCAGCATCGCGCGAAAGACCCGCCGGGGCGAGGCGGAGCCCGATTTCTTGTGCAATACCGCGATCGAGACGCGCCAGGCGGGCTGGCGTCCGCAATGCTTGCGCGCCAGCTCGTAAATCCGCCGCTCCAGGGGTTTGCGCAGATCGAAATAGCCCCGGCTCAGCGTCAGCACCGATTTCGCCAGCACCGCGCGGTAAAGCCAATCGGACAGCCGCACCTCCACCGACAGCATCCGGCCCGAGCGGGTGCGGCGCACGATCTCCCAGGCCTCGATCAGCCCGAAGCCGCGCGTCGTCTCGACGGCGCCGGTGCGGATATTGGTGGTGATGCGGGTGCCGGCCAGCCGCTCGAACGCCGCGCGCAGACGGCGATAGGCATCGCCGCTGGTCTCGCGCCCGGTGGCCAGCAGCAGATCATGCGCAGTCAGCCGCAGCGTCGGGCTGACCGCTTGGCCCGCGTTCAGCGCGGCCATCAGCTGACTGACGCAGAAAATCAGGATGTCCTTGTCGTGGATCGTGGCCAGGCCAAGGACGGAGGGGGTGACGCGGATCGTGACGGCGTTGTGGGTGTAGTCGAGCACGCGCCGGTCGGGGCGGGTGGCCAGCGAGAAGACGGGATGCTCCATGGTGGCGAGATCGCCTTTGGGGATCGCGTCGAAGATATCGGCGACAAAAAAATCGGTCTGGATCGGCGGGCCGTCCGGTTTCGGGGCACCGCGCATCAAAAGGTCTGCACTGCTCGGATCCACGTTATGGTTTCGTGGTTTCACTGACACTTAAGGTACGGGGGCGGGGGGGATCGGTCTAGAGCGGGGTTCGGGGGATTGGAGTCGGCCTGTCGGGGGATCGGAGTCAGAAGATCGGGGTTTTAGAGTCGCATCGCTTGGCGCAAGGCCAAAAAAGGCGTTTCTTATCAGCTAGCTATCGGGCCGCTTGGATCGCTGTAACCAAAATAATAACAGATAACTAACAACGACGCTGGCCCGCGGCGCGGATCGAAGGCGAAGCACCACCTTCCCAACCCCTTAAAAAAGCTTAGAAAAAGAAGATCCTGCGGATAATTCTCGCATATGCCACGATTTACGGTATATTGCCAAAAAGCAGGCATATAAAGGCAGGACATGGGCAAGCCTGAGGGCGGCGACAAGCCCCCGTACTTCAACATCGACCCCGAGCGCGCGCTGGCCGAAACCGGCGCCACCGAGACCACGGAAAGCTTCGCCGCCATGGCCGCGGCCTGTGCGGAGGGGCGCGCCGATCTTTTGGCCCGCGGCGTGTCCGAGACCGGAGCGAAGCGGCTGCGGCTCTTCTCGACCTGGGAGATCACCAAGTATCTGATCCCCGTGGCAGCCCCCCATTTTCGCCGCGTCCTGAAAGCCAACCCCGCCCTGCCCCAGGGCCGGCAGGAGGCCGAGGGCGGCGCCAAATGGTTTTCGCTCGACGAAGTGTTGCGGCTGCGCGCGCATTTCGCCTCCGAAGGGTCGAAGGCCAAGGAATACAAACCCTATCGCCCCGCGGGGCTGCCGGCGAAATGCGTGGCGGTGGCCAATTTCAAGGGCGGGGTCGGCAAGACCTCGACCGCGGCGCATCTGGCGATGTCGGCCGCGCTCGACGGCTACCGCGTGCTGGTCGTCGATCTCGACAGCCAGGGGTCGATGACCTCGATCTTCGGCGCGCGGGTGGCGGATGAATGGCAGACCGTCTTTCCGCTGATCGCGCGCCATCACGGGCAATATCTGCAGGAGGAGAACCGCGCCCGCATGGCCCGCGGCGACCCGCCCCAACCCTTGGACGAGACGCTGGCGGCGGCGCTGAAGATCCGCGGCCCCGATCTTGTCCAAAAGACCCATTGGCCCAACATCGATCTGATTGGCGCGCAGCTCAATCTCTATTGGGCCGAGTTTCAGATCCCGGTCTGGCGGATGGCCGGGCGGGGGTGGAAGCTGTGGGACGCGCTGACCGATATCCTGGCCGAGGACGGGATGCTGGAGGCCTATGACCTGGTCTTTTTCGACACCCCGCCGGCGCTGGGATATCTGACCATCAACGGGCTGGCGGCGGCCGACATCCTGCTTGTCCCGCTTGGCGCGAGCTTTCTTGAGTTCGATTCCACGGGGCGGTTTTTCGACATGCTGCACGCCACCTTCGCCTCCATCGAGGAGGGTGAGAACACCGCCGCCCGCGCGCTCGGCCAGCCCGAGATGGCGTTTGAATGGGACGCGGTGCGCGCGGTCATCACCCGCTATGACGGCGCGCAACAGGCCGAACTGGCCGGGCTGATCCAGGCCTATCTCGGCCGCACCCTGTCGCCCCATCGCCAGGATTACACCGCGCTGATCGGCCAGGCGGGAGAGCAGGTGGCCGGCATCTACGAGGCCGATTACCGCGATTTCAACCGCGAGACCTATGTGCGCGGGCGCGAAACCTTCGATGCCACCTATGCCGCCTTCAAGCGGCTTTTGGTGGGCACCTGGCGGCGGGAGGACGCCGGCTGATGGCAAAACGCAAACGTCTGACGGCCCCCGAGAAACGCCCCGAGACCCACGCTGACCCGCGCGCCGCGCCCGATGGGGCGGCCAGCCCTGGGGCCGCGCCAAAGGCCCGCACGCCCTTTGGCGCCGGGGCGCCGCCGATTGCGCAAGTGACCGGCGATGCCGCCGCGCAGGCGGCGCTGGCAGAGGTCGCCGGCGCGCTTTCGGCCGCGCGGGCCGAGGGGCGGCTGATCCAGGCCCTGCCGCTTGAGGCCATCGAGGCCGGGCATCTGG
>CALCPC010000835.1 GCA_937900975.1 uncultured Paracoccaceae bacterium | reverse complement strand
CCATCGTCCACGGCCAAATCGAGGGGCGGCAACCGGTGGCTGTCGGCCGCGTGGCCCACGACGCGCGCGGCGTGCGTTGCGCGCAAGGCCGCGACGCCGGTGACGTGATCGGCGTGATGATGTGTGATGAGGATGGTGTCGAGCGGCCAGCCCCGCGCGGTCAGCGCGGCCTCAATCGGCGCAACCTCCGGGGCGTCGACCAAGGCGGTCGCGCCGCTGGCCGGGTCGTGGATCAGATAGGCATAGTTGTCCGTGCGGCAGGGGACGGTTGGATTGTCGCGGGCATGGGGCCTCCGGACCTTGGCGATGCATCTCGATGTCGTGGATCTTCGGTCGTTTTACTACCGGACGCAACTCGGCCGGATGGTGCAGGGGACGCTGCAGGCCGCGCTGCGGCGGCTTTGGCCCGACGCGCGCGGGATGACAGTCGCGGGCTTTGGCTTTGCCGCGCCGTTTTTGCGCCCGTTTTTGGCGGATGCAGAGCGTGTGCTTTGCCTGATGCCGGGCCAACAGGGGGTCATGCCCTGGCCCACCGGCGCCCCCAATCTCAGCGCCTTGGTCGAAGAGACGGACTGGCCCATCGCCGCCGGCACGATCGACCGCTTGATCGTCGCGCATGGGCTTGAGACCTGTGAGCGGGCCGATGATCTGATGGAGGAGATTTACCGCGTCCTCGCCCCCGGCGGGCAGGTGATCGTGATCGTGCCAAACCGCGCGGGGATGTGGGCCAGACGCGACGCGACGCCCTTTGGCTATGGCCGGCCCTACAGCTTTCGCCAGGTGGAGGCGCTGTTGCGAGAGCATAAATTCATCCCTGCGCGTCACGCGGCCGCCCTCTACGTACCGCCCTCGCACCGGCGCTATTGGCTGCGCACGGATGCGCTTTGGGAATCAATTGGGCGCAGGCTCGACGCGCAGATGTTGGCGGGGGCGTTGCTGGTCGAGGCATCAAAGCAAGTCTATGCAAGGCCGAAAGACGGCACCGCCGTCACAGTGCCAAGCCCGATCGATGTGCTGGAGGGTCTGGCGGCTGCGGGACCCACCCCGGCCAACAATCGTTGGCCGCGGCGCGCCCGCCCGGCCGCCCGCCAAAGGGCCGCTTCTGAGATCGGGGCAAAGACCCGTCGCCGCTGACCGCGGACGCCGGGCCGGCGACCGCCGCCGGGCGCGAGACGATCTTTTCGCGGTGCGGCATGGCCGCTTGCCACACTCCCAACCCTCTGCTATCACCGCGCCGATTTCGCTGGGCGTGACGATCCGGCATCCAGTCCGGTGCGTCCGCCGGGTTCATCACACGGAGGGGTCGTGTCCGAATCCACATCTCTGACTTCGGGAATTTCTGGGCGCTATGCGACCGCCTTGTTCGATTTGGCGAAAAGCGAGGGCGCGCTCGACGCGCTTGAGCGCGACCTTGCGGCGCTGAAAGCCGCCCTTGGCGACAGCGCCGATTTGCGCGATCTAATCGCCTCTCCCATCTACAGCCGGGCCGAGCAGGGCGCGGCCATCGCGGCGCTGTCGGATGCGATGGGGCTTGGGACGCTGACCAAGAACACCCTGGGGCTGATGGCCGGTAAGCGTCGGCTTTTCGCGGTGCCCAAGATGATCGACATGATCATGGCGCTGATCGCGCGGGACCGGGGCGAGGTTACCGCCGAGGTGATCGCCGCCCGCCCGCTGACCGACGCGCAATCGGCCGCGCTGGCTGCGGCGCTTAAGGCTGCAATGGGCCAGGACGTAAAGATCGAGACCGAGGTTGACGCCGATCTGATCGGCGGCCTGGTCGTAAAAGTCGGATCCAGGATGGTCGACACGTCCATTCGGGCCAAATTGAACAACATGCAAAATGCTATGAAAGAGGTCGGATAACATGGCGATCCAAGCATCTGAGATCTCTGCGATCCTCAAGGACCAGATCAAGAACTTCGGCCAAGATGCCGAAGTGTCGGAGGTCGGCCGGGTGCTGTCCGTCGGCGACGGGATCGCCCGCGTGTTCGGGCTCGACCAGGTGCAGGCCGGTGAGATGGTTGAGTTTCCGGGCGGCGTCCGCGGCATGGCGCTGAACCTTGAGGTGGACAACGTCGGCGTCGTGATCTTCGGCTCTGACCGCGACATCAAAGAGGGCGATACCGTCAAGCGCACCAACGCCATCGTCGACGTGCCGGTCGGCAAGGGCCTGCTTGGCCGCGTCGTCGACGCGCTCGGCAACCCCATCGACGGCAAGGGTGAGATCGCAGCAACCGAACGCCGCGTCGCCGACGTGAAAGCCCCGGGCATTATCCCCCGGAAATCCGTGCATGAGCCGATGTCGACCGGGCTGAAAGCCATCGACGCGCTGATCCCCATCGGCCGCGGGCAGCGGGAGCTTATCATTGGCGACCGGCAAACGGGCAAATCGGCCGTCGCGCTTGACGCCGTGCTTAACCAAAAATCGGTCAACGACACCGATGACGAAAGCAAGAAGCTCTACTGCGTCTATGTCGCCGTCGGGCAAAAGCGCTCCACCGTCGCGCAGCTTGTGCGCAAGCTCGAAGAAACCGGCGCGATGGAATACTCCATCGTCGTCGCGGCCACAGCGTCCGAGCCCGCACCGATGCAGTATCTTGCCCCCTATGCGGCGACTGCAATGGCCGAGTTTTTCCGCGACAACGGGATGCACGCGCTGGCGATCTATGACGACCTCTCAAAACAGGCCGTTGCCTACCGGCAAATGTCGCTTCTGCTCCGCCGCCCGCCGGGCCGTGAGGCGTATCCGGGCGACGTTTTCTACCTCCACTCGCGTTTGTTGGAGCGTTCGGCGAAACTCAACGAAGACAACGGCGCCGGCAGCCTGACCGCGCTGCCGATCATTGAGACCCAGGGCGGCGACGTTTCGGCGTTTATTCCCACCAACGTGATCTCGATCACCGACGGTCAGATCTTCCTGGAAACCGAACTCTTTTACCAAGGCATCCGTCCGGCCGTGAACACGGGCCTTTCGGTGAGCCGCGTCGGCTCCTCGGCGCAGACCAAAGCGATGAAATCGGTTGCGGGTTCCATCAAGCTTGAGCTTGCGCAATACCGCGAGATGGCAGCGTTTGCGCAGTTCGGCTCTGACCTTGATGCCGCGACGCAGCGCCTTCTGAACCGCGGTGCGCGTTTGACGGAGCTTTTGAAGCAGCCCCAATACGCGCCGCTGACCAATGCCGAGCAGGTGGTCGTGATCTTTGCAGGCTCCAACGGTTATCTCGACGGGATCCCGGTCGGCGATGTCGGGCGGTTCGAAGCCGGTCTTCTGGCGCTGTTGCGTGCAAGCCACAGCGATCTTTTGACCGCCATCACCAACAACGACCGCAACGTCGCGGGCGAGTTGGCTGACAAGATCAAGTCCGTTCTCGACGACTACGCCAAGGGTTTCGCCTAAGCCATGTCGCCCCGATTGGCATGCGCGGGCCCAATGGCGGCCCTCCCTTGCGTTGCGCGCGACCTCGGCGCCGGCGCGCCGATTTCCACGCGCCCGGCGATCCCCGTCGCTCGCCCGCGCCCCTTGGCTATTGGAGGGCACTGATGCCGAGCCTCAAGGACCTCAAGATCCGGATCTCCACGGTCAAATCGACGCGCAAGATCACAAAGGCGATGCAGATGGTTGCGGCCGCGAAACTGCGCCGGGCAGAGGAGCGGGCAAGGGACGGTCGGCCATACGCCGAGAAGATGAACGCCGTGCTCGCGAACCT
>CALCPC010000834.1 GCA_937900975.1 uncultured Paracoccaceae bacterium | reverse complement strand
GGGGTTGTTCGTTGTCATGTTAAAGACGTGGTCGAAAATGCGCAAAAACCCGATGGAGGAGAAGACCACCAGAAACACGATGGTGGGTTTGAGGAGCGGCAGCGTAATTTCCCAAAGCACGGTCCAGCCCGAGACGCCGTCGATGCGCGCAGCCTCGTAATAGCTGACCGGGATCGCGCGCAGGCCTGCCATGAAGATGATGATCTGAAAACCGAGCCCCGCCCAAATCGCGGGCGCCAGGATGGCGGGAAGCGCGTTTGTGGTGGAGTTCAGAAACTCAATCTGCGGGATGCCGATGCTGGCGAGCGCATTGTTGAAAACGCCGATCGGGACGGGTTGGTAGAACCAGCGCCAGACCCAGGCCATGGCAACGGCGCTGGTCATGAACGGCAGAAAATAGAGCATCCGCAAAAAGCCGTGCATAAAGCGCAGCTTGTCGAGCTGGTAGGCGATCACGAAGCTGAGAACCAGGCTGATCGGCGTGCCGAGCGCAAGGTAGACGAACGTGTTGCGGAAGACCTGCCAGAAGACCGGGTCGGCAAAGAGCGTCCGATAGTTGTCCAGCCCCGCCCACGTCCTGTCGCCGAGAAGGTTCCAGTCCTGAAAGCTGATGAGCACTGCGTTGCCCGTGGGATAGAAGCGGATAACGACGTAAAACAGCACCGGGACGGCCAGAAAGGCCCAAGCCCAGGCAATCTGCTTTTGGCGGATTGTGAGTGTGCGGAAAAAGGACATCGGCGCGCCAAAGCGGCCCGGGGCGCGTAGCCCCGGGGCCAAGGCCTCAATCGGCGTAGTAGTCGTCGAGGATCGCCTGCTCGGCCGCCGCCGCAATCGACAGGCTCTCGGCGGGGTCCATACCTTGCAGCGTGATGCGCTCCACCATTTCCACCATCAACTGACGCTGCGCGCTTTCATTGGCGAATTTCGTGGTGTTGGCGTAGGCAAGGCCGCGGATAAAGGGGCCGAAGGTCGCGTCATTGGCGTTCTCCTCGGTCATGCCGACCGAGGGTTTGGCCGGAAGCTCCCCCACCGTGTCGAGCCAAACCTGCATCGCCTCATCTGAGGTGACATAGGCCATGAACTTAACGGCGGCGTCGTATTTCTCGCCCGCGGCCTTGGTGGTGATCGCGTTCACCCAGTAAGACGAGTAGTTCGAGCGCATCCCGTCGCCGGTCGCCGGAAGCTCTGTCACACCCCATTTCAGGCCACGGGTTTTGTTCAAGGACCCGATGCGGAACGACCCATCGATATGCATGCCGGCGCGCCCGGCCTTAAAGGCCGCCTGCGGCGCATCCATAAAGCCGAAGGCCGACACCGCGTCCTCCCCCGTCGCAAGCCCCACATAGAAGTCGAGCGCCTTCCGCCCGGCCTCGCTGTCATAAGCAACGGTGCGGTAATCGCCCTCGTAGGGCTCACCGCCCATTTGGCGCACCAGCACTTCGCGCCACCAATGGTGGTCTTGGGCCGTCATGCCAGCGGTCAGCCCGACCTGGGTGACATTGCCAGCGCCGTCGCGCTTGGTCATCGCGGCGGCAGTGTCGATCAAGTCGTCCAGCGTCTCTGGCGGGCTATCGATGCCGGCCTCCTCGAAAAGCCGCTCATTATAAAACAGCGCAAGGCTGCGGACGGCGGTGGGCAGCGCCCAGTAATTGTCCCCCTCACGCATCGCTGCGACCATGGGGAAGAAAGAGGCTTCGATCTCGGCCGGCGGGAAAACGTCATTGGGCAGGGGTTGGATCAGGTCGGCTTCGACATAATCGTTCAGCCAGCCATAGAAAAGCTGCACGACATCCGGCCCCTCGCCCGCCGGGATCG
>CALCPC010000833.1 GCA_937900975.1 uncultured Paracoccaceae bacterium | reverse complement strand
GTGCCTACACGGCGACATACCGGGTGGAAGCGGCCGAAGACAAGGGGTTGAGCCTGTCGTTTGTGCACCGGTTCTAATCGAACAGGGCCCGCCTTGCAGCCGGGGACGCACATGCTGTAGAGGAGGCGCGATTTGTAGACAGCGCCAAAGGCCCCGCAATGCCCCGTCTGGTGATGAAATTCGGCGGCACCTCCGTCGCCGATCTGGAGCGGATCGAGAACGCCGCGACCAAGCTCGCCCGTGAGGTGTCCAAGGGCTACGACGTGATCGTGATCGTCTCGGCGATGGCGGGCAAAACCAACGAGCTTGTCTCCTGGGTCCGCGAGACCGTGCCGCTTTACGACGCACGCGAATACGACGCCGTTGTGTCATCCGGTGAGAATGTGACGGCGGGGCTGATGGCGTTGCGCCTCCAGGCGATGGGGTGGAGGCGCGCTCCTGGCAGGGGTGGCAGGTCCCGGTGCGGACGACCTCGGCGCATGGGATCGCCCGGATCGAAGAGATCGGGACCGATGCGCTGGCCGCGAAATTCGCCGAGGGCCAGGAGGTCGCTGTCATCGCGGGTTTTCAAGGCGTATCCGCCGAAAACCGGATCACGACCCTGGGGCTCTGTGGGTCCGACACCACCGCCGTCGCCTTTGCCGCCGCCTTCGAGGCGGAGCGCTGCGACATCTACACGGATGTCGACGGGATCTACACCACCGACCCCAGGATCACCGACAAAGCCCGCAAGCTTCACCGCATCGCCTATGAGGAAATGCTGGAACTGGCGTCGCTGGGCGCAAAAGTGCTACAAACCCGGTCTGTCGAGCTTGCCATGCGCTACAAAGTGCGTCTGCAGGTTCTGTCGAGCTTTGACGATCTGCCGGGCACGCTGGTTTGCGATGAGGAAGAGATCATGGAAACGAAAGTGGTCAGCGGTGTCGCCTTCTCGCGCAGCGAAGCGAAGATGACGCTTTTGTCCGTGGCAGACCGCCCGGGCGTTGCCGCCGCCGTCTTCGGCCCGCTGGCAGAAGCCGGTATCAACGTGGATATGATCGTGCAGGACGTGTCCGAGGACGGTCTGACCAATATGACCTTCTCTTGCCCGATCGATGAGATGGAGCGCGCGCGTGCCGCGCTGATCGGCGCCCGCGACCGCGGCGAGATTGCCTATCAGCGTTTTGAAACCGATACCGACGTCGCGAAAGTGTCGATTGTCGGGATCGGGATGCGCAGCCACACCGGCGTTGCGCAGCGCATGTTTCGGGCACTGGCCGACGATGGCGTCAACATAAAGGTCATTACCACGTCCGAGATTAAGGTCTCGGTGCTGATCGACCGCAAATACCTCGAACTCGCCGTGCAGGCGCTGCACGATGCCTTCGAGTTGCACGAGACAGGCTAGACCGGCGATGTCATTTTCGGAGGCGGTGGACAGCCGTGTTCTTTTGCGCCGGTTGCGCGACGCCCTGGGGCGCGCCACCGCGGGGCAAGAGCGGCTGGATCAGATCACGCGGCTCGTCTCGGACGCGCTGGTGGCGGAAGTATGTTCGATCTATCTGCGCCGCGGCCAGGCGTTGGAATTGTCGGCGACGACCGGCCTGAACCCGCAGGCCGTGCATCAAACGCGGATGCGGCTGCGCGAAGGTCTGGTCGGGCGCATCGCCTACACTGCCGAGCCGGTCAGCACCGCCGATGCCTCCTCGACCAGCGGGTTCCAGTATCGGCCGGAGACCGGCGAAGAGATCTACAAATCTTTCCTTGGCGTGCCGATCCAGCGTTTGGGGGAGGATTTGGGGGTGCTGGTGGTCCAAAACAAGGCTGCCCGCACCT
>CALCPC010000832.1 GCA_937900975.1 uncultured Paracoccaceae bacterium | reverse complement strand
CCAAGCGCCACAGCGGCGATCGATTGGGTCGGCCGACCCAGCGGGCCGAGATCGAGGTCAAAGACCACACGGTCCGCGGTCACGGACGCCACGCTCTGCCGGCCTGCGCCATCCTTGCTTTCGAATGCAAAGCCAGAGCCGACGCCCGAGACCGGGCCGAACAGTTCGACCTGGAGGCCCGGGTCGAGGTCCCGATAGGGGTTGAAACGCTGATAACCGCTGTTGGAGGCTGCCAGTTCAAGCACGGCCTCGGGCGGTGCCACGATCATGGCCGAGCGTGCAATGCTTACATGCCGGGGCAAGACCTGGGTCGCCGCCGCCAGGGCCGTTATGCCGCACGCTGTATAGATCGCGATTTTTCTGAGGTTCATAAGTCCGTCCAATCGTTTGTGTTTGAGAAGGGCTTTTTGCCGCTTCACCCACATGACGGACGAGACCCCCGCCAATCGACAGGCAACAGGAAAAAGTTCAGATTTTTTGAAGGTCCAATCGCTGACGCCGCGGGGCGATCATTGCGCGTCCCTCAGAAGCACCGGCACTTGCAAGAAGGCTTGGCCATCGAAGGTCACCACTTTGCGCTGTCGGGCAACCATGAAGGGCTCATGCTCTAGCCAGCCGATAAGGGCGCCGTCTTGGATGACGCGCACACGGTCGCCAAGGCCGAAAGACACCTCATCGCCCAAGTCTTGGGCGCCGGGATGGGCAACTTTGACGGCATTGCCCATGGCATTGACATGGATTTCAGGCGCCGTTCCGTGGGATAGCAGCAGCTCTGCCCTTAAGATGATGGTCCGCCGCGCCGTCCCGCGCAGCCGAATTTCATCCAGGGCCGCCTCGCAGGCCAAGGGTCCGACCGCTTTGTGCGGCTGGATCGCGTTGTGAAGGGCTGCGACACGGGCCGCGGTGTCGGCGCAACGGCTTTCGGCCACGCCCTGATCCGACCGCCTCAAAACCGATGGCATATTGCCGATCCCGAAAACACCGGTCTTTGACAGCGCGATGAACCCCGCGTCCTGTCCCGGCTCTGCCGCAATGATCGCATTGACCGCCTGTTGCGGTGTGGCGCCCTTTTGCATGGCGGCCAGTATCGCGGCGTTCAGCGGCGGCCCATCCCGCGTTGGCGCCTGCGGAAAGCGGTGGCCTGTAACCAGCCCGACATGGATGTCGGCGGCAACGAATTGCGACAACGGCTCGGGCCGATCTGGCCCGCTTGAGATCAATGCTGCCAAGGGCGCCTTCAGGATGTCGGGCGCAGGCGCACCGGCGAAAAGGCCCTTGGTGCCGCGGTTTTGTGTGTCCACCCGCAAAAGCCGCCCGTCTTCGGTCAACACCGCAAGGCTGACAAAACCGCCGATGGCGCCGCGCCCGATCGCCTCGACCGCGCGCAGGCCCGCCAGAATGCCCGCCCCTGCCCATGGACCGGATGCCGCGATCCCGATGGTCATGCGGCAACCCAATGGCCGTCGGAAACCTCCGCCAGCGGGCCGGTCGGGTAGTCGCCTTGCAAGACCGGGCGCTTGCCCCGTTGCCGCGTTGGGTCCGGCACCGGCGCCACGTCGATCAGGGCGCGGGTATAGGGGTGTTTTGGCGCCGCAAAGACAGCGGCCGCAGCGCCCAGTTCCAAAATCCGCCCCTTGCGCATGACCGCCACGCGGTCCGCGATTTGGCGAACGACCGCAAGATCGTGGGAAATAAACAGCATCGTCAGATGCTCACTTTTCTTCAGCGCGTCCAAAAGGTCCAAGACCCGCGCTTGGATCGAGACATCCAGCGCCGAGGTCGGTTCATCCGCAACAACCAGACCGGGCCGCGCGGCGATGGCCCGCGCAAGCGCGATGCGCTGGCGGTGGCCGCCAGAAAACTCATGCGGGTAGCGCTGCGCCATGTCGGCGCTCAGGCCCACTTTTTCAAGCAACGCGTGAACCCGCTCGGATCGGTCGGCCCTGGATAGGGTCTCGTGAAGGATCAACGGTTCCGCAATCGCCCGCCCCACGGTTTGGCGCGGGTCGAGCGAGGCGTAAGGGTCTTGGAACACCATCTGCACGGCGCGGCGCTGGGCCTGCAAGGCGCGCCCGGTCAAGCGGGTAAGATCGGTGCCGCCCAGCATGATCCGCCCGGCATCCGGGTCGGTCAGTCGGGCAATGACCCGGCCCAGCGTGGTTTTGCCCGACCCGCTTTCCCCGACCAGCGCCAGCGTTTCACCCTGGCGCACATCAAGCGACACGGTGTCGAGCGCGCGCGGCCCATCTTCCCGCCGGAACCACGCACCCGGTCTTGGAAAAGTCTTGGAAACGTCCTTGACGGACAAAAGCGCCTCGGATGCGTGCATCGAGCCGCGTGCGACGACCGTGTCGATCCGCGGAACCGCCTTTAACAGCGCGCGGGTGTAACCGGCCTGCGGGGCCGAAAACACCTGTCGCACTGGGCCGTGCTCTTCAGCTTGGCCCGCTTTCATCACCAGGACTTGATCCGCCATTTCGGCGACCACGCCCATGTCATGGGTGATCAAGATCAGACCGATCTGCATCTCGCGTACGATTTCGCGCAAAAGCTCAAGGATCTGGGCCTGCACGGTGACATCAAGCGCTGTTGTCGGCTCGTCCGCGATCAGGACGCGCGGTCCGAGCAGCATCATCATGGCGATCACGACCCGTTGCCGCATACCGCCCGAAAGCTCGTGCGGATACTGGCGCATCCGCGCCGCTGCATCGGGAATGCCAACGCGATCAAGCATGGCAACCGCTTGGCGCACCGACTGTTGCTTGGAGCAGAGCCCGTGGCTCTCCAACGCCTCGGTCAGTTGCAATCCAATGGTCAGCACAGGGGTTAGCGCGGTCATCGGCTCTTGGAAGATCAGGCCAATCCCAGTGCCGCGCGGCGGGTTCGCATCCGGCGCAAGAAGGTCGTTGCCGTCAAACAGTGCCGTGCCGGTGACCGTGGCCCTTTGCGGCAGCAATCCCATCAGCGCCTTCGCGGTCATGCTTTTGCCCGATCCGCTTTCGCCGACAATCGACAAAACCTCGCCCGGGGCAAGGTCGAAACTGACCCCCCGCTCCACCGGTGTTGATCCGATTGACACAGAAAGCGCGTTTACAGAC
>CALCPC010000831.1 GCA_937900975.1 uncultured Paracoccaceae bacterium | reverse complement strand
CAGGTTCAGGATCAGCCCGACCCGCGCCGGCAGCGCGCGCGGGATCATGTCGATGGCCACAAACCCGCCCCAGCGCAGGGCCGCCGGGGCCGAAAGGCCGGTCATCCACAGCATCAAGAAGCGCGCCAGCTCCTCTGTCCAATTTGGCGCGGCCGAGAAGCCGTAGCGCATGATCACCTGATACAGGATGGAAAGCACCATCAGGCTGAGCGCGACCCACGCCACCTGTCGCCCGATCCGCAGCAAAACGGAGTTCACGGCCGACAGCACCGAAAAGGCTGTCCAAACTACGATCACGCCCCCTCCCCAGGGTTGCGCCCGGTTGGTCCGGGCGTCTTGATGCAAGCGGATGCTCTGCGAAGCCCGGAGGCGTGTCAAGCGGGCGCGGGCGCGGTCTTAACCTTTGCTCCCAGCGGTCAGTTTTTCGGCCTCGGCACTGGCGTTGCGGACATAGCGCACAATCGCCTCCCGCGTCAGGGGCGGGGCGAAGAAAAAACCCTGCAACGTGTCGCAGCCCAATGAGCGCAACAGTTGCGCCTGCCCGGCCGTTTCCACCCCTTCCGCGGTGACATTGACGTTGAGGGAGCGGCCGATCTCGATGATCGAGGCGACAAGGGCCGTGTTTTCGTTGCTTTCAAGCATTGGCAGAATGAATTGCCGGTCGATTTTGATGCCGCTCGGCTTAAGGTTGATCAGACCGACGATAGAGGAATGGCCGGTCCCGAAATCGTCGAGTTCGACGGGCACGCCAAGCTCTTCGAACTGCTCTAAGGCCCAATCGACGACGGTGTCGGCGTTGTCGAGAAAGATCGATTCGAGCAATTCAACCGACAGCGTGCCCGGGGGAAACCCCGCCCGGCGGATGTCTGAAATCAGCGAGATATCGCGCAGCCGCGCGCCCGACACGTTGATGGACACCTGCGGGATGTCGACCCCGGCGTCGATCCAATAATTGCGGTCTTCCACCACGCGGTCCAAGATTTGGGAATCGATCCGCGCAAGCAGGCCAAGGTCGCTGGCGACGCCCAGAAACTGTGCCGGCGATACCAAGCCGCGCGTCGGGTGCTGCCAGCGCACCAAAGCCTCGACCGAGCTTAAAAGGCCCGTGGTCGCATCGATCTTAGGCTGGTAGACCGCCACGAATTCCTGACCCTCGACAGCCCGCAAAAGCTCATCGGCCAGGCGCTTACGCTCTTCCACTTCGGCCTACAGCCGGGGGTCGAACACCAACCAGCAGCCGCGCCCCAGCGAATACGCGCGGTAAAGCGCAATGTCGGAGTTGATCATCAACTCCCGCGGGCCAGGCATCTCGGGCTCGACCTCGGCCATCCCGACGCTGAGCCCCACCGTCAAGGTCTGATCGCCAAAAGGTATGGGCCGCGCGGCGGCGGCGATTAAAGCCTCGGCCAAGCCGGTCAGCGTGGCCATGTCATGCTCCAACCCTGCGACGATCATAAACTCATCGCCGCCGACCCGCGCCACCGCATCGCCAGGCCCGACATGGCTGCGCAGGATCTCCGCCACATGCTGCAAAACCGCGTCGCCGGCGGCATGACCCATCGTGTCGTTGATGCCCTTGAAGTTGGCGAGATCGACATGCATCAACGCGAAAACGCCGTGATCCTTGCCCGCCGGATCGATCTTTTCGGTCAAAAGCGCATCGAGAAACCGGCGATTGCCAAGACCCGTCAACGCGTCGTGGATCGCATTGTGCTCCAGATTTGCGCGGGCGCGCTCCAATTCCTGATTGCGTTGTTCGGCAACATCGCGGGATTGGCGTAAGTCGTTGGCATAGGTCGCAAGTTTACGTTGCAGCGCCCGGTGCTGCGAAACATCGACGCGCAACGCAACAGTGTCGCCGATTGAGGTTCGGCGCTCTGAAAACTGGTAGACGCCGCCACCGGCAAAGCGGACTTCTTGGGGTTCGCCCAAGCTGCGGAACCGCGCCAGGCGCTGTTCGATCCAATCGCCAATCCGCCCTTCCGCGTCCGGGTACAGCCCCGATCGTGCCAGGTCCCACAGAATGTCACGGTAGGTCCGGCCCTTTTGCAGCGCTTGGCGAACCTCGTCGCCGATGGCGCGGATCTTATCGTTGCTGGCAACCAGCCTTTCCGCGCTGTCAAACAAAAGCAGCGGCTCTGGCAGGGCATCGATGGCGGCGTCGAGACGGGCCTGTGCCGTCTCTGCCGCCTGCCACGCGCATTTCAGCGCCGTCTCGCGCTGACGTTCCTCCGATATGTTGCTGCGCAAAACGACGGTGTCGCCGATATCGCTTTTATACTCCCGAATGCGGTAGACGGTGCCGTCGCGCGTGGTCACCTCAAAGGGACCGTCGGGATCGCGGTGAAGCTCCATCCGCCGGGCCAGCCATTCTTCCTCCTGGCCGATCGCCTCCTGGATCTGGCCGCGACGGATCGAGGCGCGCAGCGTCTCTTCAAAGGTCGTGCCGGTAAGGGCCTTGGGTTGCAGCACGGTGCCGTGGCGGTTGCTGAGCGCCAGGCGATCCTCGCTATCATAGATGAAGATCGCCTCATCCATGGTCTCCAGCGCCGCGCGCAACCGCGATTGCGCCATTTCTGTCGCTTCCTGCGCTTCAAGCAGCATGATCTCACGCTGCTTCATCTCCGTCACATCGACGCGCAGCCCGACGACATCGCCGCTGGGCAGGGGGATTTCCTTGCGCAGAATCCACCGACCGTCCGCAAATTGGCGCAGATGATCGCGTCCGCGGCTTTCAATGCGCGTGCGTTCGAACTCTGCGACGAACGCATCCCGTGGCGTGTCGCCAGTGGCAAAAATGCCGTGGTCAAGGCAGAGGTCCAGGATCTGCCGATGCGTCATCCCGAGCCGCACATAAGCGCCGGCAGATCCGTGCAAGGTGCGGAACGCCCGGTTGCAATGGGTCAGCCGGTCGTCGCGGTCATAGACAACGAAGGCATCGGTCATCGCGTCGAGCGCGGCCTCAAGACGGTTATAGGCGCTGGCCACGGTTCGGGTCTTTCGCGACGTCTCAAGGGTCAGTTTGCGCAACGCCGTGACATCTTCGCCATGGCCCAAGATCGCCCCTGCCCCGCCCGCGCGCGTGGCTTTCAGACGCAAGGTCCGACCCGCGTCTTGGGCGTGATACTCCGCCTCAACCGTGGGCTGGTCCGCAGGCCAGGCTTCGATTGGCAGTCCAAGAAGAAGGCCATCGGTGGTAAATTCGGCGAGGTCGCGCCCAATCATATCCGCCGGTATTGTGGAAAAAAGCGCGGCAAAGGCGGCCGTAACCTCAAGAAAGACGCCAGTCTCGGCGCGAAACGCGACAAGTCCGGCGTGATCGGCAAGGGTCGGCTTGCAGGGCGCCGCCCCTTGCCCCAAGGGGCGCGCGCCCAAGGCCATCCAAAGACCGGGACCAAGCGAGCGGCGGGTCAACGCAACAGGGTTTCCGGCGATCTCCGCCGTAAGCGGACCCTCTGCCGCCGTCGTGGCCAGACCGTCTGCCCAGCCCGCGCCTTCTGCTGTCAACCAGGGGTGCAGGGCCGCGTCGCACCACAGCACCTCTGCCGCGGCGTCGCCGGTGTCGTCCCGCCAAATCAGCAGGGCAGCGTCGGTTTCCGAGGCGTGGATTTGGCCGGGCATCGCAACTTTCGCTTCCCGGCGCCGGCCGGGTGATCCATCGTCTGAAAGCCCGACCATCGCCGGGATGGGTTGACAACTGGCTAATCCAAACGGCGTTTATGCGCCCGGGGCGTCGCGCCCCTGGGGAGGGTGGATTGAGATGATCGTCGTTGGCGGTGAGAACCTGATCGATTTTATCGAGACCGGCGGCACCGCCGGTGCGCCGCTCTACCGGGCGGTGGTTGGCGGCTCGCCGCTGAACACCGCAAAGTCCGCCGCCCGCCAGGATGTGCCGGTTGGCTATCTGACGCCGATTGCCGAAGACCGGCTTGGCACTTTGGTGCGGGCCGATCTTGGCCGCGATGGCGTCGCCTGCCTTGCCCCGCCGTCGCCGCGGCCCACCTCGCTGGCCCTTGTCTCGCTTGCCGATGGCCAGCCGCGCTATGAGTTTTACCGCGAGAATACGGCGGAGCGGGACGTCACGGCCGCCGGCCTTCTGGCCGCGCTGCCGGCGGCCGCCGACACGGTCTATGTGGGCTCGCTCGCGCTGACCGGACGGCGGGATGGCGCGGCGTGGGCAGAGGTGTTCGAAACGCTGGCAAAGCGGAGGTTTTTCACGGCGATCGACCCGAATGTGCGCGCCAATTTTATCGAGGACGAGGCCAGTTACCGCACCCGGCTTACCCATCTTTTCGGGCACGCGCGGCTGATCAAGCTTAGCGATGAGGACATCGCGTGGATCGCGCCCGGTGCGGCGCCAGAGACGGCGGCCGAGGCTGTCTTTCGTGCGTCGGGGGCCGAGCTTCTGGTTCTGACGCTTGGCGGCGAGGGGGCGCGCGGGTTCACAGCGGGCGGCACGGTTTCGGTGCCGGCGCATCCCGTTGAGGCGCTGAAAGACACAGTCGGGGCCGGCGACACATTTATGGGCACGCTGCTTGCCCAGACCCGCCATCGTGGCCTGACGGCGCCGGGCGCCCTGGCCAAGGCAGAGCGCGAAACAATCAGCGCGCTCCTGCGCACCGCGGCGGAAGCGGCGGCGCTTAACTGCGGGCGCGTCGGCTGCGATCCGCCCAGAACGGCGGATCTTAAAACTGTCTAAAGCCCTGCCCCGTCGGGCCGGGCCAACGGCGTTGGACATGCGCCCGGACGACCGGTCTGTGGCGTGCCGCATTGGCAGCGCGTTCCGGGCGGCAGGGGATAAGCTCTGCCAGTTTGGGCGGGCGCGCGGCCATCGCCCTGCCCCGCGCGGTGGCAGCGCCAAACGCCGAGCGCCACGGTCTAGCCCCGCAAAAACCCCGCAAAAACGTGGCGTTTTGGGCCCTATTGTGTAAGTCTGCGGCCGGCGCGTGATACCGCGGTTTTAGCGGTTCAGCGTCGCCAGCGCGGCTGAGAGCTGGCCGTAAACCGCGCGCCGCTCACCCGGGCTCAAGAAAGAACCCAATTCAATTTCGCGGCCGTTTCCAGTGAGGGTGAGATAACTTTCGATGGCGGTGTCGTTGCGAAGCTGCGTGCGCACCCAATGCGGGTTGGCGTGCCAGCGCTTGACGGCGCCGCGCGGTTCTGCCCGGACAACGGTGATCAGATCCGGCCAAAGACACAGCGTTTCGGTCAGCTTTCCATCGTCATAGCTGCGCATCAACGCGGCATAGATGGCGACCAGCGCACCAATCAGGAAAGGCAACAACCCCCAAGCGACCGGCGTGCCAAGGAACGGGACAAGGGGGATGAGGAAGCCGACCGCCAAACACAAGATCAGACCCTGAAAGCCCCGCACGGAAAGAGAGCGGTGGGGCCATAGCTTCACGGTATAGATCGGCGGGGTCTGGCGTGTGGGAAAGGCAGCCGCGTCAGCGGCTGCCCCGGTTTCAGGTCGCAGGACGTCGGACATTACTCTGCCGGCACGCCCTTTTTGCTTTCATCCGGCCCCTCGGTCGCGGTCCAATGCGCTGGTGCCTTGTCCCACATGTCCGGCGTTGGCAGCGTCTCGAACGTGTGGGCCGGAGGCGGGTTCGGCAGTGTCCACTCAAGCGTGTCGGCATAGGGGCCCCAATACGCGGGCTCCTCAACCTGGACGCCGTGGCGCAGGGTTTGCCAAACGATCCAGAAGAACAGGATGAAAGACGCGCCGGAAACGAACGCCCCAAGGGAAGAGATGTAGTTCCACGTCGCAAACTGCTCGGGATAGTCGACATAGCGGCGCGGCATGCCTTGGCGGCCGAGGAAGTGCTGCGGAAAGAAGGTGACGTTGGCGCTGATAAAGAAGCTCCAAAAATGCACCTTACCCCAGAACTCATTGTATTGGCGCCCGGTCATCTTTGCCATCCAGTAATAGCAGCCGGCAAAGATCGCGAAGACCGCCCCAAGGCGCATCACATAGTGGAAGTGCGCCACGACATAATAGGTGTCGTGATAGGCCCGGTCCACCGCTGCCTGGCTGAGCACAACCCCCGTCACACCGCCAAAGGTGAAGAGGAAGATGAACCCGATGGCAAACAGCATCGGCGTCTTGAACTCAATCGATCCGCCCCACATCGTCGCGATCCACGAGAAGATTTTGACGCCCGTCGGCACCGCGATCACCATGGTCGCAAGCATAAAATAGGCCTGCTGCGTCTGGCTCATCCCCACCGTGTACATGTGGTGGGCCCAGACGACAAAGCCGAGCGCGCCAATCGCGATCATCGCGAAAACCATCGGCAGGTATCCAAAGATGGGCTTTTTAGAAAAGGTCGCGATGACGTGGCTGACGATCCCGAAACCCGGGACGATGACGATATACACCTCAGGATGGCCGAAGAACCAAAGAAGGTGCTGGTAGAGCACCGGATCGCCGCCCCCCGAAGGATCGAAGAAGGTCGTGCCGAAATTCCGGTCGGTCAGCAACATGGTGATGGCACCGGCCAAAACCGGCAATGCCAAGAGGATCAAGAAGGCTGTGACGAGGATCGACCAGGCGAACAGCGGCACCTTGAACAACGTCATGCCCGGTGCGCGCATGTTAAGGAATGTCGTGATGATGTTGATCGCGCCAAGGATCGACGAAGCACCAGACAGATGGACCGCGAAAATCGCCAGGTCCGTCGACATCCCCTGCTCAGTTGTCGAGAGCGGTGCGTAGAGCACCCACCCGATGCCCGCGACGAACCGGCGACAAACAGCCAGTAGCTGAGATTGTTCATGCGCGGGAACGCCATATCGGGCGCGCCGATCATCAGCGGCATGAAATAGTTGCCGAACCCGCCGAAAAGCGCGGGGATCACGACAAAGACCATCATCAGGATGCCGTGGCCCGTGATCATCACGTTCCAAACATGGCCGTTGGGTTGCCCGTCGATCAGCATGTACTGAACGCCCGGCTCCATCAATTCCAGCCGCATATACATCGTGAACGCGACAGAGATCAGACCCAGGATCGCAGAGGTGATCAGGTAGAGGATCCCGATATCTTTGTGGTTGGTGGACATGAACCACCGGGTGAAGAACCCCGGTTCGCCTTCATGTCCTCCGGCTTGCGCCGTCGCGTCAGCCATGCAGTTCTCTCCTCAATAGGTGTCGGGTCGATTTTTCGCCGACCTAAAGTGTCGATATCGTGAACGCCGCGGGCGGACAAACATCCAAAGGTGGGTTTATGAGCGTTCTATTGTCGCGTCACGTTGACAGTGCGCGCGCTGGCGGGCGTCGGACAGGGCGCCCTCGGCCTCTCGCCCGTCTGCCCGGGCCGCGTGCCGGTGAGCGCCGGCAAAGGCATCCGCCCCTGCCGGCCTGTTGGCCCGACGGCGGAGGGGAACAGCATGCCTTGAGCGCGCCGCGCGGCGCCCGCCGGCGGAACAGCAGGCTTGTCATCCGCAAGGCCCGCCAGTTCGCAAAAGAGGCTGCCCCAAAGCGCCGCAAGCGACCGTTTTGGCGCCGGGTTTTCAAACCAAGACCCCGCCGAGAGAACCCCTAGGACCCGAAGACGGAGACAAACGTTTTTTGGAGCGCGACATCGACGTCGGCCATCGTCACCGGCAGGCCAAGGTCCTCCAGAGACGTGACGCCATACCCCTCGATCCCACAGGGCACGATGCCGGCAATATGCC
>CALCPC010000830.1 GCA_937900975.1 uncultured Paracoccaceae bacterium | reverse complement strand
CCTGCGACCTCAAGCCTGGGAACCTTTTCGCCGCGTTTACCGAGCGGCAGATGGCCGAGCTGCGGGCCAAGCAGGCGCTTTGGGAAAGCTTTGGGATCGAGACGCACCAGATGCTGGACCGCAACGGGATCCGCGCCCATGTCGGCACCGACGCCTATATCGGCGGCATGATCGACCATGCGGGCGGGCACCTCCACCCGCTGAACCTCGCCCTTGGCCAAGCCGGGGCGTTCGAGGCGTTGGGTGGCCGGATTTTTGAGCGCAGCCTGGTCGAAAGCGTGGATGCCGAGGCGCAGAAACCGCGGATCCAGACCGCAGCGGGCGAAATCCGGGCCCGCACATTGGTGCTGTGCGGCAACGCTTATCTCGGCCCGGTCGTGCCAAGCCTCGATACCCGGATCTTGGCGGCCTCTACCCAAATGATCGCGACCGAACCTTTGCCCGACCCCGCCGCGATCCTGCCCACCGATCTTTGCGTCGAGGATCTGCGCTATATCCTGGATTACTATCGGCTCAGCCATGACGGCCGGCTGCGTTTCGGTGGGGTGACGGTCTATGGCGGCAGCGATCCCGCCGACATAAGCGCAAAGCTTCGCCCCAACATTCTGCGCCTTTTTCCTTCAGTCGTGTTCCGCAGCTCGGCCGGATTGGCGCGAATACCTACTTTGCCCATGGCTATTCTGGGCACGGAGTGACCGGATCCCATCTTTTCGGGCGTATTTTGGCCGAGGCGATCCAGGGCGACTTGTCGCGCTTCGACAGTTTTGCCAACCTTCCATGGACACCCTTTCCGGGCGGGCGGACCTTCCGGGTGCCATACTCGGTGCTTGGCAGTTGGTGGTACGGGCTCCGCGACCGGCTTGGGCTGTAATAATAACAGGGACTAAAGATGAAAAATCTGCTTCTTGCCTCAACCCTACTGATCGCGGCGCCTGCGGCCGCAGAGGGAACGCTCAACATCTACAACTGGTCGGACTACATCGCCGAGGACACGTTGGAGAAATTCACCGCGGCAACCGGGATTGCCGTGAATTACGACGTCTATGACAGCAACGAGGTGCTGGAGGCGAAGATGCTGGCCGGCAATTCCGGCTATGACCTGGTGGTGCCCACCTCGGACTTCTTGCAGCGCCAGATCGCGGCGGGCGCCTATCAGCCGCTCGACAAAACCAAACTGCCGAACCTCGCCAATATGGACCCCGACCTGATGGACGCGGCCTCCGCCTATGACCCGGACAACGCGCACAGCGTGATCTATATGTGGGGCACGACCGGCATCGGCTATAACGTTGACAAAGTGACCGAAATCCTGGGCGAAGACGCGCCCGTCGACAGTTGGGCCCTGGTTTTTGAGCCTGAGAATATGGAAAAGCTCAGCGCGTGCGGCGTTTCATTCCTCGACGCCCCGACCGAGATCCTGCCGGCGGCGATCAATTACGCCGGCGGTGACCCGATGACGACCGAGGCGGAAGACTTCGAGAAGGCCGAAGCGGTGTTGGAACGGGTCAGGCCTTATATCCGCTACTTCCACTCCTCCCAATACATCTCGGATCTGGCAACGGGCGAGATCTGTGTGGCGGGTGGCTGGTCGGGCGAGGTGTTCATCGCCGCCGCCCGCGCCGAAGAGGCCGGGAATGGCTTCGCGATCGGCTATTCGATCCCGAACGAGGGCGCGCTTGGCTGGTACGACATGCTGGCGATCCCGGTCGACGCGCCTAACCCCGAGGCCGCGCATGCGTTCATCAATTTTGTGATGGAGCCTCAGATCACCGCCGATATCACCAATTACGTTTGGTATGCCAACGCCAATGCGGCCTCCATGCCATTGGTCGAGGAGGACATCAAATCCGATCCCGGCATTTTTCCAACCGATGCCGCAAAGGCCAATCTTTGGTCGAGCGTGGCCTATGACAGCCGCCTGGACCGGACCGTCACGCGCACCTGGACCCGGGTGAAAACCGGGCAGTAGGCCCAAGGGGCCCGGCAGAGCGCATGACAGATCCCGGAGCCAAGGCCGCCGATCCCAACCTGCCCCTCGGGGCCGGGGATGTCGGCGAAACGCGCCCCTTCGTGCGGCTTGATCGCGTCGTTAAGCGGTTCGGCGGCTTTGTCGCCGTCAACGGTGTCACGCTCGACATCGCGCGGGGGGAGCTTTTTTGCCTGCTCGGCGGGTCGGGGTGCGGAAAGTCCACGCTTTTGCGGATGCTCGCGGGGTTTGAGCATCCCGACAGCGGTCGGATAGAGATCGACGGCCAGACCATGGCGGGCGTGCCCGCCTATGCCAGACCGACCAATATGATGTTCCAATCCTATGCGCTGTTTCCGCATATGAGCGTCGCGCGCAATGTCGGTTATGGCCTGGTGCGCGAGGGGGTGGCGCGGGCCGAGATCGGGCAAAGGGTCGAAGAGATGCTGCGGCTGGTGCGTCTTGAAACCTTCGGCGACCGCCGGCCGCATCAGCTGTCGGGCGGTCAGCGCCAGCGTGTGGCCCTGGCGCGGGCGCTGATCAAGCGCCCGAAGCTTTTGCTGCTGGACGAGCCCTTGGGCGCGCTCGACGCAAAGCTGCGCGAAGAGACCCAGTTTGAGCTGCGCGCGCTGCAAGCGCGCCGTGGGGTCACGTTCATTGTGGTCACCCATGACCAGGTGGAGGCGATGACGCTGGCCAGCCGGATCGGCGTCATGGAGGCCGGCGAGATCCGGCAGATCGGCGCGCCCCGCGCGGTCTATGAACAGCCGCAATCCCGGTTCGTCGCGGGTTTTCTTGGAAGCGTGAACCTTTTTGAGGGGACGGTGGATGTGGCGGCGCCGGATCTGATGCGGATCCGGACGCCGGGCGGTGGGTTTGTGGTTCCCCCGGCGTCGGGATTGTCCGCGCGCCAGCCCGTGGCGCTGGCGGTTCGGCCCGAGAAGATGCGGATCGCCGCCGGCGCGGCGCAGGCCGACAACGCGCTGCAAGCGGTGGTTGAGGAGCGGGCTTATCTGGGCGACCGGACGATGTTCAAACTGCGGCTCAACGATGGGACGGTTTTGAAGGTTTTGAGTGCCGCGGCAGAGGCCGGGGTGCTGGCGGTTGAGCCTGAGGCGGCTGTTGACGGGGGCGGGGCCGCGGCGGACGGTGGGGGGCTGACGGCTTGACCGCCCCCCTGTCTTCCCCCGGCACGGCGGGCTCCCACCCTCCCACCCCCGCCCGCCGTGCCGGGGGAAGACAGGGGGGCGGTTTCCGGCTCATTATCGTGCTTTTGCCCCTGCTTTTTCTAAGTGTTTTCTTCGCCGCGCCGTTTTTGGTGGTGGCTGCGATTTCGCTGGGCGATCCGATGCTGGCGCGCCCGCCCTACACGCCCCTTTTCGGGCCGGACGGTTTTCAGGGGGATTTGGAGAATTATGCGTTTCTTTTGACCGACAGTCTCTACCTGTCGGCCTATCTGAATGCCGTGAAGATCGCAGCGGTGGCGACGCTGCTTGCGCTGTTGATCGGCTACCCTATGGCTTACGTCATTGCGACCAGCCCCGAGCCGCGGCGCGCCGTGTTGCTGATGCTGGTGGTGCTGCCCTTTTGGACGTCGTTCCTGTTGCGGGTTTATGCGCTGATCGGGCTGATGAACACCAATGGGCTGATCAACTCGGTGCTTTCGACGCTGGGCGTGATCGACGCGCCGCTGGTGATGCGCCAAACGGTGTTCGCGGTCTATGTGGGCACGGTCTACACCTACCTCCCCTTCATGATCCTGCCGCTTTACGCAGCACTGGTGCGGCGGGACGAAAGTCTGGCTGAGGCCGCCGCCGATCTTGGCGCGGGCGCGTGGACTGTGTTTTTCACCGTGACACTGCCGCTTTCGCTGCCGGGTGTCGTTGCAGGCTCCATGCTGGTTTTCATCCCCGTGATCGGAGAATACGTGATCCCCGCGCTGTTGGGTGGGCCCGACAGTTTGATGATCGGGCAAGTGCTTTGGAACGCGTTCTTTTCGGCCCGCGACTGGCCGCTGGCGGCCTCTGTCGCTGTTGTGATGCTGGGCGTCGTGGTCCTGCCACTTCTGTTTTTGCGCCGGGTGGTGGAGGCGCGATGAGGCCGGTTTTCTGGATGCTTGCGTTTGTGGGGTTCGTTTTTCTTTACGCGCCGATCGTGGTTTTGGTCGTCTATTCCTTTAACGCGTCTGAGCTTGTTACGGTTTGGGGCGGGTTTTCGCTGCGTTGGTATGGGGCGCTTTTCAGCGATGCGCAGATCGGCCAGGCCTTCCGTCTAAGCCTTCTGATCGCGGCCACCTCTGCCACCCTGGCCGTGGTTTTGGGGACGATGACGGCGCTGGCCCTGGTTCGGATCGGTGGGTTTTGGGGGCGCCCGATCTTGGCGGGGATGGCGACCGCGCCTCTGGTGATGCCCGAAGTGATCACCGGGCTCTCGCTGCTTTTGCTGTTTGTCGCTATGGAGCGGACGGTCGGCTGGCCGGCGGGCCGGGGCATCGCGACGGTGATCCTGGCCCACAGTGTCTTTTGCCTGGCCTATGTCGCCGTGGTCGTGCAATCGCGGCTGCTGGGGCTTGAGGAAAGCCTGGAGGAGGCGGCCGCCGATCTTGGCGCGCGGCCCTATGAGGTGATGCGCGATGTCACGCTGCCCCTGATTGCACCAGCGCTGGCGGCGGGATGGCTGTTGGCCTTTACGCTCAGCCTCGACGACGTGGTGGTGGCAAGCTTTGTTTCGGGTCCGGGCGCCTCGACGCTGCCGATGGTGATCTTTTCCAAGGTGCGGCTTGGCGTCAGCCCCGATGTCAATGCGTTGGCGACGCTGATCATCGTGGCCGTGGCGCTGGGCTTGATCGGCGCGCTTATCCTCGTGCGGCGACAGCGGTGAAGGGTGCGGAAAATCCCCCCGCGGGACGGCAGGGGGGGTGGGTGGGGCCGTCCCGCGGGGGGATTTTCCGCTCGCGCCCAGCCTGGAAAGGCGCCACGTTCGTCCCACAGCAATTTTGGATGTCACCATGACCGAGGACTGGACAGAGCGTTTGCCCGCCGCCGCCCGCACTTGGCTGGGCGGCCGGCGGATCGAAGAGGTCGAATGTGTGATCGCAGACATGCCGGGCATCAGCCGGGGCAAAGCGATGCCCTCGGCCAAATTCGCCCGGTCCGAACGGCTCTACCTGCCGACGTCGATCTTCTATCAGACCATCGATGGCGACTATGTCGACATGGGTATCGTCAACCAATGGACCGAAAGCGATATGGTGCTGGTCCCCGACCTTGCCGCCGTCGCGGCCAGCCCTTGGGCCGAGGATGTTACGGTCCAGGTCATCCACGACGTCCAGGACCTGTCCGGCCGGCCCTTCGGACTGGCCCCGCGCAATGTTCTGCGGCGCGTGCTGGCGCTTTATGCCGCGGAAGGCTGGCGCCCGGTCGTGGCGCCGGAGATGGAGTTCTACCTGACCAAACCCAACACCGATCCCGATCAGCCGATCGAGCCGCCTCTTGGCCGGACCGGGCGGGTCGCGGCCTCCCGCCAGGCCTATTCGATGAGCGCGGTCGACGAATACGGCCCGGTGATCGACGACATCTACGATTTCGCCGAGGCACAGGGTTTCGAGCTCGACACCATCATCCAAGAGGGCGGCGCCGGGCAGATCGAGATCAACTTCGTCCATGGCGATCCGCTGGCGCTGGCCGATCAGGTGTTTTTCTTCAAACGTACGATCCGCGAGGCCGCGTTGCGCCATAAATGTTTCGCGACCTTTATGGCAAAGCCGATGCAGCATCAGCCCGGCTCTGCCATGCATATCCACCAGTCGGTGGTTGAGACCGGCTCCGGGGCCAATATCTTTACCGGGCCGGATGACGGCGAAACCGCGCTTTTCTCGGGCTATCTCGCCGGTTTGCAAACCTATCTGCCGCATGTCATCCCGATGCTGGCGCCTTACGTGAATTCTTATCGGCGCTACGTGGCCAGCGGGTCGGCGCCGATCAACCTTGAATGGGGGCCGGACAACCGCACGACGGGGCTGCGGGTGCCGGTCTCAAGCGCTGCGGCGCGCCGGGTTGAGAACCGGATCGTTGGGATGGATGCCAACCCTTATCTTGCCTTCGCGGCCAGTCTTGCCTGCGGCTATCTCGGCATGAAGGAGGGGCTGACGCCGCGCCCGCCCGTCTCGCGCGAGGCTTATGACTATGACCACGCGCTGCCGCGGGGGCTGCGTGAGGCGTTGGACGCGTGCGAGGCGGAGCCGCGCATCACCGAGCTTCTCGGCCAACCCTTTTGTGAGGTCTTCCGAGCCCTCAAACGCCACGAGGCCGAAAGCTTTCTCGCCGTTATTTCACCATGGGAGCGGGAGCATCTCCTGCTGAATGTCTGATGGACCTTCTGACCGCCAACGACCGTTTGGGCCAGCATGCGCCCAGCTATTACGCCGCGACGGCCAATCCCCACCCCGAAAGGCCCGCGCTTCTGGGGGAAACGACGGCGGATGTCTGTGTGATCGGGGCGGGGTTTACCGGGCTTTCGACGGCGCTGCATTTGGCCGAGAAAGGGTTTTCGGTCGTGCTTTTGGACGCGCATCGGGTCGGGTGGGGCGCGTCGGGGCGCAATGGCGGGCAGATCGCGACCGGCCCCCGGGTTGCGATGCGCCATTTGGAGGCCGAGGTCGGACCCAGCCGCGCGGCAGAGCTTTGGCGGATCGCGCTCGACGCCAAGGTCGTGCTTCGCGACCGTGTCGCGCGCCACGCCATTGCCTGCGACCTCAAGGCCGGCGCCGTCCACGGCGAGGTGACGAAGGCGGGCGCCCGCCATGCCCATGAAGAGGCCGCACATCTGGCCGAACGCTACGGCTATGGCCACATCACGCCGCTCGACCGCAAAGAGATCCGCATCGAAACCGGATCGGACTATTACGCCGGCGGCTATTTCGACGCCGATGCCGGGCATTTGCACCCGCTGAACTATGCGCTGGGCCTGGCCCGCGCGGCCATGTCCGCGGGCGTCCAGATCTTTGAGACATCGCCGGTCCGCCGCATCACCGACACGACGCCGCAAAGGATCGAAACGCCGCAAGGCCACGTCCTGGCCGAGCACATCGTGTTCGCCACCAACGGCTACACCGGCGATCTTGCGCCGCCCATCGGCGAAAGGGTGATGCCGATCAACAACTTTATCGCCGCGACCGAACCCTTGGGCCCTGACCGGGCGCGGGCGATGATCCCCAGCGACGGATGTGTCGCGGATTCCCAATTCGTCGTGAACTACTACCGGTTCTCTGCCGACAATCGGATGCTTTTCGGCGGTGGCGAGACCTATTCCTATCGCTTTCCCCGCGATATCGCGGGGTTGGTGCGCGCGCGGATGGCGGCGGTTTACCCTGCGCTCCGCGATGTTCGCATCGATTATGCTTGGGGCGGGACGCTTGGCATTACGCTGCGCCGCATGCCCTATTTTGCGCGGCTTGGACCCCGCCGGATCGTGGCGGCGGGCTATTCGGGGCAGGGGGTCGCGATGACCTCGGTCGCCGGGCGGCTGGTGGCCGAGGCCGTGGCGGGGGAGGCCGGCGGTTTTGATACGATGGCGGCCTTGCGCCACACGCGGTTTCCCGGCGGCGGCCGTCTGCGTCATCCGCTTTTGGTTTTAGCGATGAGCTGGTACGCGCTGCGCGCCCGGCTGGGGTTTTAAGCGGTTCGACCGCAGTGCGTGCTGCAAGGCGCCAGTGCCGCGGCGGGCGC
>CALCPC010000829.1 GCA_937900975.1 uncultured Paracoccaceae bacterium | reverse complement strand
CGCGTGCGGGTTGACCATTCCGGGCATGACGATGTCGCTGCCCGCGTCGATCACGTCGGCGCGCGCCAAAGCACCCGGCGCGATAGAGCGCGCGGCCGTGTCGGGCCAGCCGGCGTCGCCAATCCGGTAGTTGAGCGGTGGGTTCACGATTTCAACGTCACCGAAAAGGAAGGGCGGGCCGGGATCGACGCGCAGCTCAACAGTGACCGGCTGGCGCAGCGTCGTCGTGTTGTCGAGGTCCGCGGCCTCCCGACCGTTGAGGCGGATGTTGATCGCGGGCGAGTAATAGCCGTCGGTGTAAAGTTGAGCGAGGATCCGCCGATAGTCGCCCTTGGCGGCAACAATCAAGCCGGCGGAACCGGAGGCGGGCGCCTCACGCCGCTGCCAGACCTGGCTAGCGGCTAGAAGATCGGCGCCAAGGCCCGCGTCCTCTAGATCCGTTGCGACAGTGTAGGGCAGCGGATCCAGGATCTCGACGGCATCGCTGTCGTCTTCCTCACCCCCAAAGAGGTTAAAGCCGAAAAGCTGGAAGGCTTGAGCCGGCGCGCTGGAAAGGAGAAGGGCCAAGATCGCCCATGGGGCGACTGCGGCAGCAGCATTTAATGTCACGATATATAGGGTCCCACCAAGCGTTGGGTGAGACCTTACACCCCCTGCCAGGCGGGGAAAACCCGGTCGCTTTGCCGCGACCGGGATGCGACCGGCCAGGGATCAAGCGGCGATCAGGCCGAGGCTTTCCAGCGTCAAGATCACCTGTTGGGCGCTATAATCCACCTCAACATTCTCGGTGTTCAGCACCAGTTCCGGCTTTTCAGGCACTTCGTAGGGGTCCGAGATGCCGGTAAATTCCTTGATCTTCCCCTCCCGCGCCAATTTGTACAGCCCTTTGCGGTCGCGCCGCTCACACTCTTCCAACGGCGTGGCGACGTGGATTTCGACAAAGGTGCCGTACTGCTCGATATCCTCGCGCACCGCACGACGCGTGGCCGCATAGGGGGCGATGGGCGCGCAGATCGCGATGCCGCCGTTCTTGGTGATCTCGGAGGCGACATAGCCGATGCGGCGGATGTTGAGATCGCGATGCTCTTTTGAGAAGCCAAGCTCTGACGAGAGGTTCTTGCGCACCACATCGCCGTCCAGCTGCGTGACGGGACGGCCGCCCATCTCCTTCAATTTGACCAGCTGCGCGGTGGCAACCGTCGATTTGCCAGAGCCGGAAAGCCCCGTCAGGAAGATCGTGAAGCCCTGTTTCGCTTTCGGCGGGCGGGTGCGGCGCAACTCCTCCACCACTTCGGGGAACGAGAACCACTCAGGAATGTCCAGCCCCGCGGCCAGCCGGCGGCGCAGCTCTGTCCCGGAAATATTGAGAACGGTGACGCCATCCTCGATCTCGTCGGCGGGCTCGTATTGCGCGCGCTCCTGCACATAGACCATGTGTTTGAAATCGACCATTTCGATGCCGATCTCATCCGCATTCGCCTTGAAAAGCTCCTGCGCGTCATAGGGGCCGTAGAAATCCTCGCCGGCGGAGTTTTTGACAGGCCCGGCATGGGCGCGGCCGACGATCATATGGGTACAGCCATGGTTGGCGCGGATCAGGCCGTGCCAGACGGCCTCCCGCGGGCCGGCCATCCGCATCGCAAGGTTGAGAAGGCTAAGATGCGTGGTCGAGGCCGGGTATTTGTCCAGTACCGCCTCATAGCACCGCACGCGGGTGAAGTGATCGATATCGCCCGGCTTGGTCAGCCCGACGACGGGGTGGATCAGAAGGTTGGCCTGCGTTTCCTTCGCCGCGCGGAACGTCAGCTCCTGATGCGCGCGGTGCAAGGGGTTGCGGGTCTGGAAGGCCACCACCCGCCGCCAGCCCATCTTGCGGAAATAGGCACGCAACTCATTGGGCGTATCGCGGCGGGCGCGGTAGTCGTAGTGGATCGGCTGCTGGATCCCGGTGATCGGCCCGCCAAGATAGACCGGGCCCGCGGTGTTGTGGAGATAGTTCACTGCCGGATGCGCCAGATCGTCGGCGCCGAACACTTTCTCGGCCTCAAGCGATTTGTTCGGCACCCATTTGTCCGAGATCGACAGAATCGCCAGGATCACACCCTCTTGATCGCGCAGCGCGATGTCGGTTCCGGGTTCCACCTTCGCGGCGAAAGCCTCGCTAACGTCGAGCGTGATGGGCATCGGCCACAGCTTGCCATCGGCAAGCCGCATGTCGGCGACGACGCCATCGTAATCCTTTTCGGTCAAAAAGCCCTTCAGCGGTGAAAAGCCGCCATTCATCAAAAGCTCTAGATCGCAGATCTGGCGCGGCGTCAGATCCCAGGACAGCATGTCGCCGGCATCTTTCTTCAGCTTCGCGTCGCTTTCGTGCGACTCTTATATCTCGGCGATCGTCATCGTGTTTTGGCTGGTCATGATTT
>CALCPC010000828.1 GCA_937900975.1 uncultured Paracoccaceae bacterium | reverse complement strand
CGTGTCGTCCCCGTCCCCCCCCGAAAGGCTATCGCCGTTGCCACCGCCGTCAGTGATCGTGTCGTCGCCGACGCCCGCGTCAACGGTATCGACGCCGGAAAATGTGTTAATCTCGTCATCGCCGGTCCCAGCCAACACCGTCTGGTTGGCCGACGTTCCATTATAGTCGAGAAAGCTTGAGCCGCCGAAACTGGCGCCCGAAAGATCGATTGTGATCGCCTCACCCGTCGTGAAGCCCGTGCTGATCGTCACCTCCTCGGTGCCGGTCAACGTCAGATTTGAAAAGTCTGCAGTATCGCCGCTGTCGCCTTGGAGCGAGAGAGTCGCCCCGTTGCTCGACGCCGTCCCCTCAAACGTGATCGCGCCAAGGTTCGCGATCTCTTCGGCGTCCACGGTCATGATGCCGTTGTTTACCAGCGCCGTGCTCTCGATGCTGCTGAAGGTGGTGCCCGTCAGGTTGGCGCTGATCAGCTCCAATCGGTCGGTGCCGGTGCCGCCGTCGACGCTGCCACCCGTAAATGTGTTGGAAATGGAGATTGTGTCGTCATCGGCACCGCCATCGATGCTGCTGCCGGTATGCGTCCCGCTAACAGTGATCGTGTCGTTGCCTGCATCGCCCGAAAGCTGATCGCCAGCGCCCCCCGTGTCGATGATCGTGTCATCGCCATCGCCGCCCGACACCGTGTCCTGGCCGCCCGCGGTGCTAATCTCATCGTCGCCGGTGCCGCCGATGACCGTCTCGTCGGCGCTGTTGCCGTTGTAATCGACGAAGGCTGTGCCCTGGAAGACGCCGCCCGAAAAGTCCACCGTGACGCTTTCGCCGGATCCAAACAGCGTTGAGACCGTCACCTCCTCATCATCGATGTCGAGACCCGAGAAATCGGCGACATCGCCGTCGGTGCCATCGATCCGCAGGTTCGCAGTTTGTGAGGAGGCCGTACCGTTGAAGGTGATCGTACCGAGATTTATAACCTGGTCGGCCTCGAACGTGTTGGTAGACGACGTATCAATTTCCGTCGCCTCTATGCTTGTGATCGTCGTTGACCGAAGGTCGGCGCCGCTCAACACCAACGTATCGTCGCCGGCGCCGCCATCGATCACACCATCATTGGTCATCGCCAGCAGAAACACGTTGGACAGAAGAAAGAAATCGTCTTCTACGCCACCGATCAGCTCAGTCGTTGTGACATTGGCAACCCGGTCATTGTTATCAAAAATAGCCACTAAACGCTCCCCCCGCAGGTACCGCTAAACACGAATTCGTATGAATCATCTCAGTGATTTTATAACGAAATTTCAACTCTTGTACTTTGTTAAAGCGACGCGAATCGTTGCAATTTTCACTTTGCGCTCCATCGGGAATTGAGCGGCGGCGCACAAGGGTCGCGAAATAGTAGCGTCCGGCGGATCGCCGGTTTCGGCCACTGCGCTTACAGCACGTTGCGCTTCGTCGTCGCGCCAGGGACAAGGTGGAAGCCAATGTTTTTGGCGGTGGGATAGGTCTCACCCGAAATGCGGGCAACCATCGCCTCGGCCGAGGTTTGGCCAAGCCGCAGGTGCGAGACATGCAGCGTCGTCAGCCGTCGCTGCAGAACCGAGGCAACGGGCATGTCGCCCCACCCCGCGATGCCGATATCGTCGGGGATCTCAATCGCGGCCTTTTGGCAATATTGCATTCCCCCGAACGCCATGGAATCGTTCTGAAAATAGATGCAGTCGACAGCGGCGCCCGAGGCGAGAAGCTGTTCGGTGCCATAAAAGCCCGGGTAAAAACTGGCCGTGTCGTGCAAACAAAACTGCCGCACAACGCTGCCCCCGCCGTCGATAACGGCCTTCGAAAACCCCTCAAGCCGCGCTGTCGCCGCGTTCGCGGTATCGTGGCTGGTCCCAACATAGCCAAGCGCGCGGTAGCCAAGACCGACCAGGTAGCGCCCCATCTCGAACCCGCTGTCGTAGTGGCTGATGCCGACACTGACGTCCAGCGGGCTAGAGTTCAGGTCCCAGATCTCGACAATCGGCAGCCCCGCGGTGCGCAGCATGTCAAGCGCCCGGCGGGAGTGGGAGCGCCCGGTCAGGATAAGGCCCGCCGGCTGCCAGGACAGGACAGTGCGGATCCAGGCTTCCTCCTCCTCGATCGTGTGTTGCGTGAGGCCCAGCACCGTTTGATACCCGTGAGAGCCAAGCTTGCGGTCGATGCCCTCCAGCACTTGGGCAAAAACCTCATTGCCGAGATCCGGGATCGAAACGCCGACAAAGGTAGAGTTCGTGTCGCCCGCAAAAACCGTCGCGAGGCGATTCGGCACGTAGCCAAGAAGATCCACCTTAGCCATCACTTTGGCCCGGGTGTTTTCGCTATACCCGCCCTCGCCCCGCAGCACGCGGCTTGCGGTCATTTTCGACACACCCGCCGCCTGCGCCACCTCCGCAAGGCTTATCTTTTGGATTTTGCGCTCTTTTTCCGACATTCCAGATTTTACGTTACCGGTAACTTTTCGGGCTTGACTTTGTCGGCCCGGGTTTCATTCTAAGCCAACGTTACGGGTAACGCCACCGTCAGAGTGGCGCCTAAATCGGGGGAAATCATGCCGCAGCGCCACCAGTCCGGCCTGTTCTTTGATCGCATCGACAAACATTTTGGCGGGACCTACGCTCTCCGCGATGTGTCGCTCGCGGTGGAACGGGGCGAGATCGTGGCGCTTTTGGGGGAGAACGGCGCGGGCAAATCGACACTGATCAAGGTGCTTGGCGGGATCCATCAGGCCGATGCCGGCCAGGTTCTGATCGATGGCACGCCCTACCAGCATCGCCCGGCAGGGTTTGGTGAGCGCCAGAAAGTCGCGTTCATCCACCAGGATCTGGGCCTGATTGAGTGGATGACGGTGGCCGAGAACATCGCGCTGGCGCTGGGGTTCAAACGGCGCGGCGGTCTGATCCAGTGGGCCGCGGTCGAGCGCTATGCCGCCGAGGCGCTGGCAAAGGTCGACTGTGCGTTCGACCCCACAACCCGTGTCGAAGATCTTAGCCGCACCGAAAAATCACTGGTCGCCATCGCCCGCGCCCTGGCCGTGGAAAGTGAGTTTTTGGTGCTGGATGAGCCGACGGCCTCCCTCCCCGCCGATGAGGTTGAGCGGCTTTTCGGTGCGCTGCGCCCGCTGCGCGATCAGGGGGTCGGCATGATCTATGTAAGCCACCGGCTGGATGAGATCTTTCGCATCGCCGACCGGGTCGCTGTGCTCCGCGACGGGGTGATGGTGGGTGTGCGCGCGATCGAGCATACGACGCCCGAGGAGTTGGTTCAAAAGATTGTCGGGCGCAAAACGCGGCATACGCTGAAATCGACGACCGGTCCTGGTGCGCCGATCCTGGCGCTAAAGGGGTTTGCCGCGGGCGATGTCGGCCCGCTCGACTTCACGCTTTGCGCGCAAGAAATCGTGGGCTTTGTCGGTCTTCGCGGCGCCGGGCACGAGGCGATTTCGCGCGCACTTTTCGGGCTTCTGCCGCATCGGGGAAACGTGACGCTGAACGGCGCGGCCCCCGACCTGCGCACCCCCGAGGCCGCGATGGCGTCGGGCTTTGGGCTGGTAGCAAAGGACCGGACGGAAGAGTCCGTCGCGCTTTCGCTGAGCATTCGGGAAAACACGTTCCTCAATCCCCGGGGCGTCGGGCGCAAGCTTTTCGACCTTCTAACGCCGGGGGTCGAGGCGCAGCAGGCGGCTGAAATCGGTCAGGGGCTTGGCCTTTCGCCCAACGATCCGACGCTGGCCATCGAGGCGTTGTCGGGCGGCAACCAGCAAAAGGTCGTCATCGGCCGCTGGCTGGCCACCAAACGCAAGCTTTTGATCTGCGAGGATCCGACCGCCGGCGTCGATGTCGGCGCGAAAGCCGAGATCTATGCGTTGCTGAACCGCGCCCTGGCCGAGGGTGTCGGGATCCTGATCGTTTCCACCGATTTTGAGGAGATCGCCACCATCTGCCACCGGGCGATTGTGTTCAGCCAGGGTCGGATCGTCGATGAGTTGCGCGGCACACGGCTCGGCACCGAAACGCTGATCCAAGCCGCGTCTGCCAGCAACGCCCTCACCACAAAGGAAGACCCCCATGCAATCGCTTGAAAGCGGCGCGTTGGAACCCACGAAGGCAGAGCTGCGCGGCCTGTCATTCGGTCGGCGGCTGATGCGGTTCCTGCCGGTCTATGGGCTGGTGATCTTGATGGTGCTGCTAATCGGGCTGTTCTCGATCCTGCTGCCCACCACCTTTCCGACGGCGCTGAACCTGCGCGCCATCATTTCGGACAAAGCGATTATCGCGCTTCTGTCGCTTGGGGCGATGATCCCGATGGCGGCGGGGCGGATCGATCTGACGGTGGGCTACGGGATCGTCTTGTGGCACATCCTCGCCATCTCAAGCCAGACGATGCTGGGCCTGCCCTGGCCCGCGGCGGTGCTGCTGGTTTTGTTCCTTGGCGCCTTTGTCGGGTTCTTGAACGGGCTTTTGGTCGAGGTGGCAAAGATCGACAGCTTTATCGCCACGCTCGGCATGGGTACCGTGCTTTACGCGCTTGCCCTGTGGCACACCGGCGGACGCCAGATGGTGGGCGTCCTGCCCGAAGGCTTCTGCAAAAATCCGGTTGCGTTCGGCATCCGCTTCACCGCGGGTGATGTCAGCTTCCTTTTGGGATTCCGACACCAGTTCAACCACCGTCCGGTCGGCCTGGGCGCGCACCCTTTGGGCAGCTTCCTCACCGCGTGCGATTTCGTCTGCGGCATCGCGTTCGCGTTCTGCGCGCATCCGCGCAAAGGTCGCATCCAAGTTCTGGCTCGGCAGGTCGGTCCGC
>CALCPC010000827.1 GCA_937900975.1 uncultured Paracoccaceae bacterium | reverse complement strand
TCATCGAGACCGGCGAGACTGTGCTTCTGGTCGATGATCTTTTGGCGACCGGCGGCACGGCAGAGGCGGGGATCCGTTTGATTAAGCGGTTGGGCGGGGAGGTGATCTCGACCGCCTTTGTCATAGATCTGCCGGAACTTGGCGGGCGCCAACGGCTGCAGGCTTTGGGGTTCGAGGTGCACGCGCTTTGCGCCTTTGACGGTGCCTAAGTTTCGCATCCCGGCAAAAACAATCCGAAACCGGGCTATTTCAGTAACCTTCTAGTAACCAAAGCCGTTGCATCTTACGGGTGTCCGGTTCGTCCGGGCGCTGCTTGCAAACCTCAGGCCTTGGTCTGGAATAGGCGCCTCCTCTTACCCCCGGGGAGGCGCCCCTTTCTCCCCCCTCTTCTAGCGATGTCTTGGGTGCCTCTCAGCCCCGTTTGCCCCCGGCCCGCGGCCCTGCGCGGCGGTCGTCTATGCGCCAGGGGGACGACACAGATCTCAACCCAGAATGCGGGATGCGGCGTTGGGGCGATGGACTGATCGTTTCGGCTGAGCAGGGCGCGATCAGAAAACACGGTCAAACCCAGCGTTTTCTGAGGCCGGGGCGGCGAGACTTGCACCAACGCCCCGGCCGCCGCGTGCGCCGCCACAGGCAGGCGCCGGATGGTTTTAGAGCAATTTCCGTTCAAAGCAGGTCAGTCAGCATCAGAAAACGCGTTCAAGATCAGCATCCTGCTGATCTTGAGACAGCGATTTCTGATCCAATGTGAACGGAAATTGCTCTAGATGCGCCAGATTTGGGCCGGTCAAGGCCGCGCTCGGGCGCATTTCGCGCGAACTGAAGCAGGCGCTGTTTGATCCGATACGAACGAGAACGGCGCGCGTTCGCACCGGGCGCGCGGCGATACGGTTCAAAGCCCTGTAAAACCACGACACGGGCTTCGATGGGCCGCGTCTTGGGGCTTTTGGCCTGTCCGCGGTTGGGCGCCGACATTGCCGGACGGAACCCAGGGCTGTCGGCCCCGCCTGCCACCGCCCTTGAAAGAAAAGCCCCTCTCGGTTGGGCGGCCCGGCCGCGCCTGTGACGCTATTCCAAAAGCGTTTTCCGGTCCGGGTGGTTCACCAAAACGCTTGCGCGCGGCACGCCCCTTGGATCCGGCTCTTTTCGGCCCGGCCCGCGCCTAAGGCGATTTTCGCTCACATTGGATCAGAAATCGCTGCCCTCCTTTGAACGGAGAAGGCTCTAATCCGCGAAAACGGCGCCGGGATTCATGATGCCATGGGGGTCGAGCGCCGCTTTGATTGCGCGCATGGCCGCCAGTTTGCCGGGATCGCCATAGCGCGCCAGATCGTCCCGCTTAAGCCGCCCGATGCCGTGCTCTGCGCTGACAGACCCGCCCATCGTATCCACCAAATCGTGGAGGATACGCTTGATGGCGCTGCGCTGATGCTCGTGATCGCGACGCTGGCGCCCGGCGGCGGCGAAGACGTTGTAGTGGAGGTTGCCGTCGCCGAGATGGCCAAAGCAATTGACGCGCAAACTGGGGTCGAACGCGGCCATCGCGGCCTCTCCCTCCTCAATAAAGGCCGGCAAGCGCGCGACCGGCAGGCTGATATCGTGATTTGAGACGGCGCCAATACGCCGGTTCGCCTCTGGTATCGTCTCGCGCACGGCCCAAAAGGCGGCGGCCTGCGCGGCGTTTTGCGCGATGACGGCATCGGCCACCAGCCCGTCTTCGAGCGCGGCCTCAAGCGCGGGCATCAGCCGTGCTTCAAGACCGGCCCCGGCGCCAGAGCCCGCTTCAAGCAAGACCGCCCAGGGCGGCGGCGTCGCGAAGGGTTGCGCGACCTCGGGCATTTGCTCGGTCAGGAACTGAAAGCTGCGCTCCGCGATCAGCTCAAACGCGGTCAGCGTCTCTCCAATCCGGTCGCGCACCCGGTTCAACACCTCCAGTGCCGCCGCCGGCGTCGCGACAGCCAGGACTGCGGTCAAACGCTCCTTTGGGCGGGGGAACAGTTTCAGGCTTGCGGCCGTGATGATCCCAAGCGTGCCTTCTGAGCCGATCAGAAGGTGGCGCAGGTCATAGCCGGTGTTGTCCTTGCGCAACCGCGACAGCCCGTTGAGGATGCTGCCATCGGGCAGCACCGCCTCGACCCCAAGGCAAAGGTCGCGCGCATTGCCATAGCGCAACACCTGGACGCCGCCGGCATTGGTCGCAAGATTGCCGCCAATCCGCGCCGACCCTTCGGCAGCCAGCGACAGCGGGAACAGCCGGTCCACCGCCTCTGCCGCCGCCTGCGCGGTTGCCAGGATCACACCCGCCTCGGCCACCATCACATTGTCGACGGGATCGACATCGCGGATCGCGGAAAGACGCTCCACCGACAAAAGCAGCGCGGGCGCGCCGGCCGTTTGCACCTGTCCGCCGACAAGCCCGGTGCCGCCCGCATAAGGCACAATGCCGATCCGCTCTGCCGCGCAGGCCCGCACCAAGGTGGCAACCTCCGCCACGCTGCGGGGCCGCGCAAGGATCGGCGCCGCGCTGCGATAGCGGCCGCGCGGCTCAACCAAATACCCCTCAGCCGGCGTGCTGAAAACGCCGTCGGAAAGACCGGCCGACAGCCGATCAGCGACCGCCGCGTCCAGCGGGGCAAGCGCCGCCACGTCAGTCACTCCGCCTCCTCGACCTCGAGCTCGACCTCGGGTCCAGCCGCGGGGCGGAACGGCGCGGGGCGCAGGACACGGATGGTCGGCGTGCGCGGCAGCGTCCGTAATGAGACCGTGGTGGTGGCGACGCCAGGTGTTTCGATCTCGAACTCATCGGACAATTCAGACAGGAAATAGGCCAGCGTGCTTTCCCCGAACCAATGCATCGGCAGCACAAGCTGCGCCTTAAGCCGACGCATCACCCGGATCATCGCCTCCGTCGGCAGCGTCATACCGCCATCGACCGGCACCATAACGACGTCAAGCCGCCCGATCAGCGCATAGTGCTGCTCGGTCGGTTCATGGTGGAGGTGCCCCAAATGGCCGATACAAAGCCCCGCCGTCTCGAAGATAAAGATCGAGTTCGCATCTTTCTGCCGCTCCGCCACGCGAGAGCGCAAGTCGGTGGTGACGTTGCGGATCAACAGCTCATCATCGAGGCTAAGATAGTGTTCGGCGGGTGTCTCGAAATCGCCCCAGCCCCGCAGAATATGCGGAATATTGGGATCGGGATTGGCGGTCCAATGGCTGGAATGCCCGCGGTTCATCGTCACCACATCGGGCAGCGGCGCCTCACTGCCAAGCCAGCCGGTGTAGTCGGTCGCGATCCCGCGGCCCGATGGCGTCACGATCAGATAGGTGGAGTGGCCGACATAGTTCAGACGCACTTCCTCCCGGCTGAGCCCGTCCGAGAAGGCCGCGAAGCGGACGCCGGATATCCCCTCGGACAGCGCGATACAGTGGCTTTGCAGGTTTTGGGCAAGGCCTGGTCCGGCGGACAGGCAAATCAGGATCACGGCGCGAATGAGCATGAGACGCCGCCTTTTGGCTCAATCAGAGAGTAGACCGTTCTTGGCCCGCGCCAACGGGTGGTGGCGCATTCCAACCGCGTCACAGTCTTGCGCGCGGCCCGTGTGGCGCAAAGCTAGGCACCCTGCGGGGCCGGCTGTGCCCTGACCGGTGCGCCCCACGCGCGTCGCAAAAGGCATGCGGCAGGCGGCATCCCCTGCCGCGAGCATCCTCAGATGTCAGGCTGCGGTCGGCGCTTGGTTTTCGTGCGTCCGACTGGGGGTGACCGTCCGGCCCAGCTCCGCCGGCGTGCTGCGCGGCGCGCCACCTGGGGCTCTGCTCGTCGTGCTGCGCGGAGCGCCACCCGGCGTCGTGCCGCCCATCGCGCCACCGGGCGTGCCGGCCATCGCGCTGCTTGGCGTGCCGCCCATCGCGCTGCTTGGCGCGCCGCAGCGTCGTTTTGCGCCGACTTCGACAGGGCGCCCACTCTATCCAAACCGGGGTGAAACCGCCGTCTTGGTCCAGCGTTGATCGCCTTGGTCCAGAGCGGGAAAGCGGGGGCCCGGCGCCCGGGACGCGACGCGCATCGCCCACAACGGCGCGGGTGAGCCCCTAGCCCTCCGGCTGGCTGGTGCCGCGCCGGTCGGCGCGCAGGCTGGCATAGAGCACGTGGTTGCGCCAGCGCCCGGCAATCTGAAGATAGCTTTGCGCCACGCCTTCGTATTTGAAACCGACCCCCTCCAACAACGTGCGGGAGGCCGTGTTTTCGGGCAGGCAGGCGGCCTCGACCCGGCTGAGGTTCAGGTCGTGGAAAGCATGCGCGACGACAGCTTCGACAGCCTCGCGCATATAGCCCTGGCGGGCGTGGGGGGCACCGATCCAATAGCCGATGGTGCCCGCCTGCGCCGGCCCTTTGCGGATGTTGTCAAGCGTGATGCCGCCCAAAAGCCGGTCATCGCGGTCGCTGTGCAGAAACAGCGGCATCGCCCTGCCCTGCTCGACCGCCCGCGCCGCCCAGGAGACGCGGTTGCGAAAGCCGCGGCGGGTGAAATGGTCGGGGCTGCGCTGTGGCTCCCAAGGTTTCAAAAAACTCTCGGATTGGCGCAAAAGCTCGGCCCAGGGCAGGAAATCCGCCATTTCGGGCGTTCGCAGCATCATGCGCCGGGTTTTGATGGAGATGCGGGCCCGTTTGAGCAGCATGGCTCAAGCCGCAAGACGCTCTTTGATCTCGGCTTGCAGTGGCGCGTCAGAGACCGGACCGTAAAGGGCAAGCGCGGGGTCGGCGGTTTCGCAAAGCCTGGTCGCGAAGGACCGGACACTGTCGACCGTCACGGCATCGATGCGGGCGATCACCTCGTCAAGCCCGGGCACGCGGTCCCAAATCGCGACCATGCGCGCCGCACGCTCGGCCCGTTGCGCAGGGCTTTCAAGCCCCATCAACAGCCCCGCCTTCATCTGTGCCCGCGCCCGGTCAACCTCTGCCGTGCTCAGCGTGTCGGGGATGCGGCGCAATTCCTCTACCACCACCGACGCAAGCGCGCCCACCTGCGCGCTGGAGGTGCCGGAATAAATCGTCAGCGCGCCGCCGTCCGAATAGGCGCCGGGCTGGGCAAAGATCGAATAACAAAGCCCCCGCTTTTCGCGCACCTCCTGAAACAGCCGCGAGGACATGCCCCCGCCCAGCAGACCGGCATAGACTTGCGCTGTATAGATCTCGGAGTCACGCTAGCACGTCCCATCGAGGGCAAGCGCGAAATGCGCCTGCTCTAGCGCCTTGATCTCCCGCCGCTCCCCCCCGCGAAAGCGCGCCTGCTCGGCCCGGCGGGGGGTGCGCGCGGCCAGATTGCCAAAGGCTTCGCCCGCCAAGGCGACAATTTGGTCGTGATCGACCTGGCCGGCGGCCGAGACGATCATCTGCTCGGGCCCGTAATGCTGGCCGATAAACCCGGCAAGATCCTCGCGGCTGAAGGCGCGCACCCGCTCGGCCGGGCCGAGGAGCGGCCGGCCCATCGGCTGATCGGGATAGGCAACCTCCTGCAGCCAGTCAAAGATCACATCGTCGG
>CALCPC010000826.1 GCA_937900975.1 uncultured Paracoccaceae bacterium | reverse complement strand
GCGTATTCATCGATGGTTGTCACCAGCACGATCGAGTCATTGATGATGATCCCGCTCATCCCGATCAGGCCCACGACCGTGAACATCGACAGCGGCACGTCCCAGACCCAATGGCCGTAAATCGTTCCGATCAAACCGAAGGGGATAACCGCCATCACAACGAAGGGTCTGCTCCAACTGGAGAAAATCCACGCCAGCGTCAGGTAGATGCCAAGCAGGCACAGCCCAAACCCGACGGCCGCGTCAAAGAGGAACGCACGCTCTTGCGCGGCCAACCCGCCCAGCGAATAGCTGACGCCATAACGGCTGGCGATGTCGGGCAGGATGTCGCGTTCCAGCGCGTCTTGAACGGCGGCGGCGCGGATTGGATCATCCTCGGACACATCGCCCGTGACCGTGACGACCTGATCGCCGTTTTCCCGCCGGATGGTGGAAAAGCCAAGCGTGCTCGACACCGTCACGATCTCTGAAAGCGTGATATAGTCGCCCCCATCTGTCCTGAGCCGGGTCTCGTTGAGAAAGTTCGCTGTCAACTCCCGCTCGGGCAGGCCGACCTCGCTCCGCCCTTCGCGCGGACCGACAGGAAACTCTGCCGCTGTGATGCCGCCCAAGCGCTGGCGCAACGCCAAGCCCACACCGTCGATGGTAACGCCAAGCGCCTGGCCAAGCGGGGTAAGTTCGATCACAAGCTCGGTCTTGTCATAGGCAAGGCTGTCTTCCAGCGCGCTCATCTCTGGGAAGGCCGACGCCGCGGTGATCAGCGCTTGCGCGGCCTCTTTCAAAACGGCGGCATCCGCGCCGGTGAATTTCACGTTGAGACTGTCGCCGCCCGGGCCAAAGCGCCATCCCCGGAAACTGAGCACCTCCAAGAGGGGGTGGCGCTGCACCTCCTCCTGCATGCGGCCAAGAAACTCCTGCGTTGAATAGGGGCGCAGGTCGGCATCGATCAGCTCAATGGCGATGGAGCCCAGAAGGTCGGCGTCCTTGGTGTCCTGCCCGGCAAGCCCGCGCCCGGTGTTGCCGCCGATTTCGGCCAGGGCAAAGGTGACGGGGTTGACGCCATGCTCGGCCTCGAACGCCGCGGCGGTGGCGGCGGCGGCGCGCTGCCTCTCGCGCATCATGGCAAGGCTGTCGTCCCGGCTGGCCCCCGGAAGCATGGCACGTCACGTCACCGCGCACAAAAAGCGCGCTGGAAAGCGCCAGGCCAAGCACCGCCGCGGCCAACACCGGATAGCGCGCGATCAAGATCCAGCGCATCGCGGGACGGAACAACCGGGCGCAAAACCAACGAAAGCCCCGATTGACCGTCCGGCTCGGCCAATCGTACCAACGCGCGCGCTGTGCGCCCTCCAGCGCATGGGCCATGTGGTTGGGCAGGACCAGAAAGCACTCAATCAACGCGGCGACCAGCACCGCGACCACCGTAAACGGGATCGCCGCGACCAATGTGCCGAACTCACCCGAGATGGTGAAAAGCGCGATAAACGCGATCACGGTCGTGACGGTCGCAGACAGCACCGGCAGCGACATGCGCCGCGCGGCGTTTTCGGCCGCGACCACCGGCGGCTCCCCCAAAGTTCGGGCGCGGAAATCGGCATGTTCGCCGACCACGATGGCGTCGTCGACGACGATCCCAAGGCAGATGATCAGCGCAAAGAGCGAGACCATGTTAAGCGTCAGCCCCCCCACATACATCAGCCCGATGGTCGCGATCATCGCCGCCGGAATGCCCATCGCGACCCAAAACGCGGTCCGCGCCGACAAAAACAGGAAGAGGAGACAAACCACGATTGCGAGGCCCAGCAATCCGTTGTCGAGCAGGATGGCAAGCCTGTCGGTGATCATCTCAGCCCGGGTGCGGATCAGCTCGATCTCCACGCCTTCGGGCAGGGATGGCGCAAGTGCTTCGGCCACACGCTCCACCGCCGCCTGCAATTTGATCGCGTCGCCCGAGGGGGACCGGTCGATGCGGATCGAAACGGCCGGATCGTCGCCCTTATAGTAGGCCCGGCCGGCCACGGCGCCCTTGACCGTGAGTTCGGCGACGTCGCCAACCGTAAGTTTAGAGCCATCGGGATTGGCGCGCACAACGACGGTGGACACCGTGTCGGCCGTGCGTTTTTCGACCCCCGTGCGCACCCGCTGCGCGCCGCCCGCGACATCGCCGGCGGGGTCGGCCGCCGCCTCTTCGGCAATGGCATCGGCAATTTGGCGGAGTGTGATGTCATGGCGGATCAAAGCCGTCTCGGGCACGTCGACATCGATTTCGGGCGCGCTGACGCCCCGGATCGATGTGCGCGTAACGCCCTCGCGGAACAGAAGCGCGATGAACTCATCCGCGAAACGGCCAAGTTGCGCGCGGTCGACGGGGCCAGAGATGATGACGTCCGTCACCCGTTCCCGCCAAGAACCGCGGCGGATTTCGGGATCGGAGGCGCCGTCGGGCAGGTTGGCCGCAAGGCCAAGCGCCGTCGTCACGTCTTCATTGGCGCGCGCCATGTCCCAACCCGGCTCAAACGTCAGATCGATATCGGCCCGCCCTTCCCGCGCGACGGTGGTGGAGGCGGCGACGCCTTCGATCCCGCGCAGGCTGGGCTCAAGCACCGCGACGATCGCGCGGTCGACATCCTCCGGCCCCGCGCCGTCCCAAGTCACGCGGATATCGATCTCTTCCGAAACGACATCGGGCAAAAACTGCGCGCGGATCTGGGTGGCGGCTGCGAAACCGACGGCCAGCATGATCACCAAAAGCAGGTTCGCGGCGGTCCGGTGTCGGGTGAAATAAGACAGGAACCCTGTGGCCCCGGCAGGCATTAGCGACATGGCAGGCGTTCCTCCGGGGCTCGACGGCGGCTTGGCGCGGGATCAGAGATCGGCGGGCGCGCGCCGATGGTGCGGTGTTTCTGCTGCGCCGGGCCGTGTGCAGGAACGCCGGCGCCGGCGGGGCGGACGGGCCGAAGCGAAGCGGGCGCTGGATGGGCGCCCAAACCGCCCGCCGGCCCGCGCCCCGGGGTTGGCGACACGCCTGGCAGCACGGTCGAGACCGATGCGACATGGCACAATCGCCCGGCGCCTTGAAGGCGCCATCCAAGGGCCCCGCCGACCGCGTGCCGAGAACGTCCAACGCGCCACGCGCGGGCTTTGTCGCCGAGGCGCGAAGGCAGTGCCCCCGCTGCGTCGCGGTGCCGCCAGGGCTGTCCGTTCTGCGATCTGTCGGGTTGGCCGCGCCGCTGAAACGCCGGCTCAAGGCAAACCCCGCCGGCCTGCCCCCCAACCCGCAGCGCCGGCTCAAGGCAAACGCCGCCGGCTTGGCATCCAAGCCGCAGCGCCGGTCCGGTTGCGGACCCGTCGGCTGGCTGCCCGCGCCGCACGCTAGCCCCCCATCCGCGCTTCGAGCCGTTCGACCACGGCTCGCGGGACTTCCTCGGCGTTCAATTGGCCTAAAAGCCGCTCCCTCTGATCGTCGGCGATGACCGGATCGCCTTGCACATAGGCGACCAGCCGAGCCCGGCGGGCGGCGTCCAAGGCCAGGGTTTCGGACGGTGCGCCGCGGCCCGCGATCTGGGCTTCAAGCCGCTCAATCAGCGCAATCGGCACATCATCGGCGGCAAGTCGGGCCAGGATGGCGCCCCGCCGCGCCTCCGTCAGCCGCGCATCGACCTCCACCGCCGCAATCAAAGCGGCGCGCCGCTCGGGCGAGAGAGCCGCCGATCCCGCCGCCCCGCCGCGCGGCTCGGGCCGCACAGGACGCACGCGCACACCGCTGCCAAGTTGCGGCAAAAGCTCTGTGACATATTCCCGCCCGAAAGGCGCGGCGCCGACGATCAAAAGATCGCCCTGGCGCCGCAAAACCTCAACCTGAGCAAGCTCAAGCCGGTTGTCCGCGCCGACAAGAAGGATTTCGCCAGCCGCATTCGCGGCCCGCGCCGGGATGATCGCAACGGTGTCGAGCGGCGGCGCTGAAACCTCAACAACCATGAAATCGCCAGGGCGCAGCGGATCGGTCGCCATGGGGTCGAGCGCGGCATAAAGACGGCGCCCAGTCCCGGCCGTCCCGACCTCTGCCGCGGCGCGGTCGATCACACCGGGCACCGACAATGGCGCGGCCGCCGCGGGCAGCGTCGCCGTGATCGGCCGGCCGAGCAGGCTGCCGGCGCTGGCCAGACGACCAAACTCCGTGTTCGAGACCCGAAAGACAACTTCCAGCGCGCTCGGGTCGATCAACGTCGCCACCTGCTCACTGGCCGAAA
>CALCPC010000825.1 GCA_937900975.1 uncultured Paracoccaceae bacterium | reverse complement strand
CTGGGCAGATCCCGTCGCGTCAGTTCCAACGGGACTTCCCTTAGCGCATTATCCCTTCAAAGCAGGTCAGCCTTCATCAGAAAACGCGTTCAAGATCCTCAGGTTGGCGATCTTGAGGCAGTGTTTTCCGATCCAATGTGAACGGAAATCGCGTTAGCCTGGTGCCACCCCCGGCCCGCTGGCGCCAAGGCACCGGCGGGACGGGCCGCAATCGAGGGGGCGACAATGACGGCAAAGCGGACGCGCGCGCTGGTGACGGGCGCCAGCAGTGGGATCGGGCGGGCCGCCGCTGTGGCCTTGGCCGCGTCCGGACGCCAGGTTTTGGCGGTCGGGCGGCGGCGCGCGGCGCTCCTGCCCCTGGCAGAGGAGACGGGGTGCCAGATCGCCGTCGCGGACATCTGCGACAGGGCCGCGATGGCAGTGGTCTTGGACGGGTTCGCGCCCGACATATTGGTCAACAATGCCGGTGTCGGGCATGGCATTTCGGGCCTCGACACCGTGACGGCCACGCAGATTGAAAGCGCGGTTGCCACCAACGTCACGGCCACGCTGAACCTGACCGCGGCGGTGCTTCCCGCGATGCGCCGCGCGGGGCGGGGCCATATCGTGACCATCGGCTCGATTGCCGGGCTTCATACCAACATTTCCGCCGTCTATGGCGCGACCAAAGCCGCGCTCCACCGGTTCAGCCAAAACCTGCGGTATGAGCTTTTGGGCAGCGGTATTCGCGTGACCGAGATCTGCCCCGGTCGTGTCTCGACAGAGTTCTATCAGGCGGCTGAAGGCGATCCCGACCGGAGCGCGGCGCTTGGCCAATCGGGCATCCGGGAACTTGACCCAGCCGACATCGCCGCGGCGCTGCTTTATGCAGTCGACGCGCCAGAGCATGTGAACGTGGCCACAATCGAGATCCTGCCAACCGCGCAAGCCGTCGGGGGCGTGGCAACCGCGCGGTCGTAAGCGCGACGCAAAGCGCGAACCCGGTACGCGCCCGCGCACGCCCGTCCAAGGGGACGACACCACACCCAGCCCAACGCGCCGACCCCAAGCGCCGTCCTGCGGGCCGACCCCAACCGCCGCGACACGGTCCAAAGCCGTGTGCAATCCTAAGGTCCGTCCCGGGGCGTGGCCCGGCGGACCGGCCCGGGGCGTTGCGGCGCGCGCCGGGCCCGCCGCTTTTTATTCTGCGGCGTGACCGCGCTCAAGCCGGTGCGCAGTCATCCACGCATCCAGCGCCGCGATCTGCGCGGCGTCCATCCGGAGGCCAAGCTTGGTACGGCGCCAGACCACATCCTCGGCCGTGCGCGCATACTCTCGCGTCATCAGCCAAGTCACCTCCTGCGCCGTTAAGGTGGCCCCAAAGTCTTGGCCAAGCTCGGCCGCCGACCGAGCGGGGCCCAGAACGTCCCAAGCCTCGGTGCCATAGGCGCGGATCAGGCGCCGCGTCCAGCGCTGATCCAGGAAAGGATAGTCGCCCTGCAGCCGCGCGGTCAGCGCCGCGACGCCGTCATGCGGAAAATCGCCCCCCGGCAGCGGCGCGGCCTCAGTCCAGGCGGGCCCCGCCTCGGGGGCGAAGGGCAGCAGTTTTTCCACCGATTGCTCCGCCAGCTTCCGGTGGGTCGTGATCTTGCCGCCAAAAATGCTGAGCAAGGGCGGACCGGACGCGTCGAGCGACAGGACGTAGTCGCGCGTCGCCGCCGTCGCCGATTTGGCACCATCGTCGTATAGCGGACGGACGCCGGAATAGGTCCAGACGATATCCGCCCGGGTGACTGGACGCTCAAAATATTCGGAGGCGAAGGCGCACAGGTAATCCTGCTCCGCCTCCGTCGCCTCAGCCGCGCGCGGGGCGCCGTCATGATCGTGATCGGTCGTGCCGATCAGCGTAAAATCCGTCTCGTAAGGGATCGCGAAAATGATGCGACCGTCCTGTCCTTGAAAGAAATAGCATTTGTCGTGCTCGAAAAGCTTGCGGGTCACGATGTGGCTGCCGCGAACCAGGCGGATGCCCTCACCGGTGTTCATCCGAACGGTGTTGCGCACCACATCCTCGACCCACGGACCGGCGGCGTTGACCAGCATCCGCGCATGATGCGTCGTCTCGACCCCGGTTTGCGTGTCGGCAACCGTGATCTGCCAATGCCCGTCCTGCCGCATGGCAGAGGTGACACGACTGCGGGTCAGCACTGTGGTCCCCCGCGCCTCCGCGTCGCGGGCGTTCAGAACGACCAGGCGGCTGTCCTCCACCCAGGCATCCGAATACTCAAAGGCTTTGGCAAATTTCGCCTTCAAGGGCGCCCCCGCCGGATCGCGGCGCAGGTCCAGCGTCCGCGTTCCCGGCAGGATCTTCCGCCCCCCAAGCGTGTCGTAGAAGTAAAGCCCGATCCGGATCATCCAGGCCGGCCGCCGCCCCTTCAGCCACGGCATGAAGCGGCTGACCAGGCGCGAGGCGGGCGTTGAGGTGTCAAAGCGCATGTCCTTGTGGAACGGCAGCACGAACCGCATCGGCCAGGCGATATGCGGCATCGCCTTCAACAGAACCTCGCGCTCTTCCAGCGCGTGGCGGACAAGATTGATCTCAAAAAACTCAAGATACCGCAGACCGCCGTGGAACAGTTTGGTCGAGGCCGAGGACGTGGCCGATGCCAGATCATCCATCTCCGCCAGCGTCACCGAAAGGCCCCGCCCGGCGGCATCCCGTGCAATCGCGCATCCGTTGATGCCGCCGCCAATAACAAAGACGTCGCGGAGGCTTTCATCGCTGGGGTCTGACATCGGCATCTCCTGTATCTTCGACAGCGCGAGCACGTCGCATGCTCTATACCTCAGCCCGCGCCACTGGCGAAACCGCAATCCCATGGCCGGCTGTTGGGGGCCTGCATCCTGACGGGCGGGGCAAGGGACTGGATTATTGCAGCGTTTTCTGCCTTTCTAGGGCGCGATGTGAAGCATGGGCCGCAGTAGGAACCACCAGCTATGGCAGAGGCTGCGATGGGCAAGCTCGTCACAGGGCATTTCCCCCAACCGGTGCTAGAGGCGCGGGGCCTGTCGATCCTGCGCGACGGCCGCCCGCTGTTGCGGGAGGTGGACCTTTCCATCCGTCCCGGCAGCTTCACCGCGATCATGGGGCCCAATGGCAGCGGAAAAAGCCTTCTTTTGCGGGTTTTGCACGGCTTGGTTGCGCCTGATACGGGCTCTCTGACGCGCGGCGGGCGGCCTGTGGATCGCCGCGTGCGTGCGGGTCAGGCCATGGTGTTTCAAAAGCCGGTGTTGCTGCGACGCTCGGTTTCGGCAAACTTGTCCTTTGCCCTGGCCGTGCGCGGCATCTGTGGGCGAGAGCGTAAGACCCGCGTTGCCGCAGCGCTCGCCGCGGGTCGGCTGACCGATCTTGCGCGCCGCCCGGCCCGCGTGCTGTCGGGGGGGGAGCAACAGCGCCTTGCCGTGGCCCGCGCTTTGGCCGCGATGCCCGATCTTTTGTTTTTGGACGAACCCACGGCAAGCCTGGACCCCGCGAGCACGGCGTTGATTGAGGATCAACTCCTCGCCGCGCATAAATCCGGTGTGGCGATCGTGTTTGTGACGCATGACCGCGGGCAAGCGCGGCGGCTGGCCCAATCCATCGTGTTTCTGCAAAACGGGCGGGTGGTGGAACGGGGACCCGCGCGGCGCGTGCTCGACGCGCCCCGCTCGGACCCTGCGCGCGCCTGGCTTGACGGTCGGCTCTATTTCGATCCTTTTGTCGATTAGGGCGCTTTCCGTTCGAAACAGAGCGGCCTTCATCAGACATCGCGGCCTCAAGATCAGAGGCATGCTGATCTTGAGGCCGCGACTTCCGATCCAATGTGAACGGAAATTTCACGAGAGCGTTTCTCGTCCAGGCTGAACCCGAGGTTTTGGAAGGGCACGCGCAAAATCGGCGCGCCCGAAATGCCTTGACCGCCGCAGCGCCGGCGCCCCCAAAAAAAAGACCGGCAAAGAGCCGGTCTTGAGGTCGTTTTCAGATATCGCCCCGTCCAGCGAGACTGACGCCTGCCTTAGGCGCGGCGCCGCGCCACAGCAAAGGCCATAAGCCCGGTCAACAGCAGCACACCGCCGGCCGGCAAAGGAATAGCGGCCGTTTGTGTGAAGTGAATGTTCCACTGGGCCCGTTCGACCGGGTCGAACATCCCGAAGATCGGGTCAATGGCGAACGTGACCACACCGGTCAGGGTGCCGAGGTCCAGCGTGCCGTCATATTCAAGCTCCGTCG
>CALCPC010000824.1 GCA_937900975.1 uncultured Paracoccaceae bacterium | reverse complement strand
GTGCGGTGCAGGTCGGCGCGCGGCGCTGGCAAACGCGCGCCACCAAAGGCAGAAAGCGCCATCCAGCCGAGCGCGAACATCACCAGCCCGGGCGCGATCTCGCCCCTCAAGAGCGCCAGGAAGCCGAAGAAAAGCACCGGCAGCGGCAACAGCGCGAGGAAAAAGCGGACAAGCCAGGGCTGACTGCTGCGCAAGGCCGACGAGACGCGCGTGATCACGCGCGACAGCCGCCCCGCCAGCCCGCCGCTCACCGGCAGATAGATCAGCGCAACGATCAGCGCGGCGGACAGCACGAAAATCAGCGTGACCGGCAGGTTGCCCATGAACTCGCCCGGTATGCCGGGCCAAAACAACATCGGCAAAAAGGCGCAACGCGGTGTCGCGGGTGAGGAAACGATGGGCCAGAACATCCGCTTGGCTGCGGCGCCGTAGGCCCGCATCGGCCCGGTCCCGCGTCTAATCTCTTTATCGGCGTATTCGACGACCACGATCGCCCCGTCGACCAGCATACCGACCGCCAGGATCAGGCCAAACATCACGATGTTCGACACCGCCATGCCAAAGACATTGAGCAGCGCAAAGCACAAAAGGAACGAGGTCGGGATCGCAAAGCCGACCAAAAGTGCGGAGCGAATACCAAGCGAGGCCAGGACGACGATCATCACCAGGGCAATCGCCGTCAGGACCGACGCTTCAAGCTGGCGCACCATGCTGTCGACTTCGGCCGATGTGTCCATGGAGAAGTCGACGCGGATCGCGGTCTGCAACTCCGCCGGCCAATTGGCGACAGCCTCAGCGACGGTTGCGCGCACATCCTCGGAGGTTTGGATGACGTTAAAGCCCTTCCGCTTGACCACTTGAAGCGCAACGGTTTTCTCGCCGTTGTAACGGGCGGTGCCCGAGCGATCCTCGAAGGTCAGGCGAATATCGGCAAGGTCGCCAAGCGTGATGACCCGGTCGCCATTGACCTTGACCGGCAAGGCATAAACGTCCGTGACGTCATCGAAGGCCGACGGGATCTTGACGCCGAAGGCACCCGTGCTTTGCTCAACCTCGCCCGCGGCGATCAACTGGTTGTTGTTGACCACGACGCCCAACAGCTCTCCCGCCGTGACGTTGTAGGCTTCCAGCCGAAGCGGGTCGATTTGAACCTCGACCATCTCATCGCGGTGCCCGGTGAGGCCGGCCTCCAGCACGGGCGCCAGCGCCTCGATCTCATCCTGCAGCGCTTTGGCTTGGCGCAGCAGCGTGCGCTCGGGCACTGCGCCCGAGAGCGAGATCACGAGGATCGGAAACTCCGAGAAATTGATCTCGTTGATGCTGTATTGTTCGACGCCGTCCGGAAACTCGGCCTCGGCCTGGTTGACCTTGTCGCGCACATCCGCAAGCGTGCCCGCGCGATCCCAGCCAAACTCAAATTCAAGCACGACGCCGGCATATCCTTCGGCCGCCGTCGCGCCGATGGATTTAAGGCCGTCAAGGTCTCGCAATTTGGTCTCAAGCGGTTTGACCAACAGCTTTTCGCTGTCCTCGGCCGAGATGCCCGGAAAGGGGACCGAGACAAACAGAACCGGCACTTCGATGTCCGGCTCGCCCTCCTTCGGCAGCCCGATATAGGACCAAACGCCCGCAAGGATGGAAAGCAGCACAAAGGCCAGCACCATGCGGGCCCGCCCCGTGGCCCAATCGATGATCCCGGGCATGGTCGACGCTCC
>CALCPC010000823.1 GCA_937900975.1 uncultured Paracoccaceae bacterium | reverse complement strand
GATCAGCTCCTCCGCGCCGGATTTACCGTCCATATAGGTCACGAGGTTCTGCAGCTCTTCCCGCGCTTCGAGCAGCTTTTTCAGCGGCTCGACCTTGCGCGCGATGGCCTCGGGGCTGAAATCTTCCATCTTCTCGAAGGTCAGATCGACAGCGACATTGCCTTCGCCGGTCAGCGTGTTGGGCACCTGGAACGCGACGCGCGGCTTCATCGACTTCATCCGGTCGTCAAAGTTATCGACGTCGATCTCAAGAAACTTGCGGTCGGCGATGCCGGGCTGCGGCACCTCGGACTTACCGGCGAGATCGGACATGACGCCCATCACGAACGGCAGTTGGACCTTCTTTTCGGCGCCGTAAAGCTCAACATCATACTCGATTTGGACCCTCGGCGCGCGGTTGCGCGCGATGAACTTCTGCGAACTGTCTGCCATTTCTAGCGTCTCCCTGATTCTGTGCGTTCACGCCCCACGCGCGACCCGCATATCGCAAACCTAGCCCCGCGAATTGTGCCGCTGGGCACTCTTTCCCATCAATATCCGTCTTCTTCCGGCTCCTCCGGCCCGGTCACCTGACGCACCGCGTGGATGGCATCGGGGGCCATGTTCTCCATGATCGCCATGAAGTCGGCGTCCACGAGGCGGCGGGCGCGCATCAGAATGATCGGGACGGGGCTGGAGGGTTCATTGGCCTTGTAATACCCGATGATCTTGTCGATGGCCTGAACGACGTCCTTGCGGGTATGAACCTCGCCCACACCGCGCCGCGGGGCGGCGGCGCCCGGGGCACCGTCGGCGCCGATCTCGGCATGTGCATCGTCGTCGCCGGTATCCTCGCCGCCCGCGCCGCCCGTCGCCTCGGTCAGGGCCTTTTGGATGCGGCGCATCGCCTTTGTCAGCGGATCGAGGTTTGGACCTTGCGTGCCGATTTCTTCGTCGAATTTGGTATTGATCGCGTCGAGATCGTCGATGATCGCACCGGCGGCGGTGAGTGTCGCGGTCAAAAACTCCGGGTCGGTATCCTGGTATGCGGCGCTCAACGTCACGGCATCCGGGACATTCTCCAGGCTTTCGGGGGCCTCGACCTCACCCTCGGCGATCTCGACATGGAAGAGAGAGAGTTGCCCGAACGCCCTGGACTGCGTCAACGGCGCCATCCGCACCGCCTTTAAGCTCCCCGACGCATCGGTCAGGCCCAAAACGGCGTTGCCCCGCATCGTGGGCTCGTTGTCGTCGTCCGCGTCCAGCATCGGGTGGCAGCCGTCCCACTGCTCTGTCAAACAGCGGCGCAGATACGCGACCGAAATGGCGAAATCCGGAAACCCCCCAAGCGCCAGAGACGCCCGCGCCAGGTGGATCGCCGCGCGCAAATCCTTGCTTTCGGTCAGAACCTCCAGCGCCTTGTCGCGGACCTCGCGCCAATTCGGCTCCTCCGCCTCAAGGACCTCATCGCCCATGACACGCTCTTCACCAGGCTTGGCCGCAAGCTCCAGCGCGGTGAAGGCCGGCTCATACTCCATATCTTCGCCCGGGCCGCTGCCATCGTCGAAGGTGCCAAGAAGTTCTGTCAAATCCATCGGAAAGCAGCCTTTAGCCAGAGACCATGGCACGGTGTCCGGGGCCATAGCGGTGCTGCCCCCGCCGCATGGCCACAACGCCCAAACCCTTGAAGTCCCGCAAGCATCTTTTAGTCCTAAGGTGATCGCCCCAACGCAGAGAGGCCGTGTCGGGTGTTACGCGGGTTGCCCCATGCAGTCTGTGCGCTGGGCCACAAATGTCAATCTGAAGACCCGACGGCATTTGACAGACATTATCGACAGTTTCGGCTTTCTGCCCGTAAACAGGTCCGAAATTCTTGTATCCCACCGCAACACTTAGCCGCAGAGGTTCGATGCCTCCCCAACAAGGACGTTTATGGTCTCGGTTTGGTTGTCGGCCAAGTCAATCGCGAAAACGTTAAAGACACGGTTGCCGTCGCCATGGGTCAGGTCGATGGTCACCCGGTGCGCCGTTTGTGGCGCGTCGGCGGAGCCGAAGAAATTGTACTCATAAACCTGCGACACGCCCGCGGCGGTTGCAATCGGGACTGTTTTGTTGGTGGCCGGGCTGCGCAAGGTGCCCGTCGGAATTTGCAAGAACGCGCGCTGGATGCCGGCGGGATCGGCGAACGTGACTTGAAGCTGCGCGGTCGCCCCGCCGTCGCGGACATGGACGAAGTTCGCCCCGGGCGGGAAGGCGCTGTAGGCCGCGGACAGCCCGCCGGGACAGCCGCGGTTGGACGCCCCGACCGCCGAGGAGGTGCTGAAAAACGCCTGGCCCGAGGCGCTGGAAAAGGTGATGACCGGCGCAGAAGTGTCGGCCTCCGGCCCGCCGCAACCCGCGAGGGCGACAAGGGCTGCGAGAAGGGCTGCAGGGGCTTTGGTCATGGCGTTTTCCTTCGTGACGGGCCGTCGGTACGGGTGGTGCGAATCTCTCCTGGATGGTCTTGAGTTTTCTCTGAAAACCGCGGCTTGGCCAGGGCGGTTGTCACAGATCGCCACGACTTGGTCCCGCGCCGAGACCGGCGATCCGGGCCTAGATTTGGCCGGTGCGGCGCCATTCTTCCAAAAGCTCTCTGCTGACCTCAAACTGCATGCTGTCCTCGCGGCTGAACGCCGCCCCCCAGATCCATTTCTCTTGCTTGAAGAAATCCGCCATGATGGTCAGGCCAAGCTGGGTTTTGCCATCGCCAAGCGTGTCGAGCTGGCCGTCGATGTTGATGTCAAGCGCAAGGCCGAACGCATGGCTCGACAACGTCGATTGCGTGCCCCGGATACGCCGGACGCAAAGGCTGCCGGAGGTGTTGATCCGGTCGTAAAGATCCTGGTCGGTCGCGCGGACCCGTTCAAACACACGGATCAGCGAATCCACCGCCGGTTGCAGCATCCGCACCCGGATCGGGCCGACATCGCCAAGATACAGCATGGCGCGCAGCTTTTCGTTCGTCATCCCTTGGCAGGTGTCGCCCAACTCCTCCCGCGGGCGGCCGAGGACCTCGACCAGATAGCTGCGGCTTGGCACGGTCAGGCCTTTGTTCACATTGCGCCGGTTGGCGATCAGCACGACCTGGGCGTAGGCGTCGACGATGATGTTGGGGCCATCGTCGGTCAGCGGCTCATCCCCCGGCGCGAACCCCTGCAAGGGCGCGCTGGGGCGCGAGGACGCGATGGCCAGCGCGTTTTCGGCGCGGTCATTGACGGTTTTGATGTCTTCGCGCAGTTGCGCGATCTGGCCGCGCATCAACTCCAACTCAATCCGCGCCTCGCTGTCGACGGTCGAGGATCCCCCCGTCGGCGCGGCGAAAAGACTGCGCGAAAAGTGCCAGACAAGCGGCGCGGTCAGGATCGCAACGGCCAGAAGGATGGCGGGGATAAGTCGCATGGGCTCCAATCCTCCTTGAGGCGAGACGTCGCTGGCGGTTACCCCTCTCTAGTGCGGTCATCCCCGTTGTGGTGCAAGTCCTGATTGGCTAACGTCGCGCCTAACAAGGCGGGCGCACACCCCGTAAGGGGGGTCGGGACACCCGGCCAATGGCCAAGCTGAGGATGAGCGATTTGCGCACCCCATGACCGACACGACCCAAGACGGCGCCTTTCAGGTTGGCGACCTGATCAACAACACCTATCGGATCGAGGCGATCCTCGGCCGCGGCGGCACGTCGGAAGTGTATCGTGCGCGCAGCGAGATTTCGGGCCGCGTCGTGGCGATGAAGGTGCTTCGGTCTGAGTTTGCCTCAAACGACGAATACCTCACGCTGCTGACGCGCGAAGAACAGATCCGCGACGTCAGTCATGCCGCTGTTGTGCGCTATTCTGAAAACAACCGCACCGCCGATGGCAGTGTCTATCTGGTGATGGACTATGTCGAAGGCCCAGATCTTGCCGAGAAGATGAAGGATGGCGGGCTGTCCGCCGACGCGCTGATGGAGGTTGCCCGCCGCGTGTGTGAGGGGCTGGAAGCGGTGCATTCGCAAAATATCGTGCACCGCGACCTGTCGCCTGACAACATCATCCTGCGCCACGGCGCGCCGTCGGAGGCGGTGATCATCGATTTCGGCATCGCCAAGGATACGACACCGGGCGCTGTCACTATTGTCGGCAATGAGTTCGCGGGAAAATACGCCTATGCCGCGCCCGAACAGCTTTACGGCCAGTCGGATCACCGCTCTGACATCTATTCGCTCGGCGTCGTGCTTTTGGCCGTCTTCCGGGGAGAGACGCCCAATATCGGCAGCAACGTCAAAGAGATGATCGACCGGAAGTCCGCGCCGCTGGACACCGAAGGCGTGCCAGAGCCGTTGCGCCCGCTGATCGACCGGATGACAGAGCCTGATCCCGCCCGGCGGTTTCAAAGCGTCGGCGAAGTGCTGGATGTGATTTGGGGCGATGAGGATCGGGGGCGCCCCAGCTTTGTCAGCTATGTGCCGCGCCCCCCGCCGGACGCCGAAACCGCGCCAGAGCCCGCGGTCAAACGCCGGGGCGGCGCGATGGCGGCGCTGGTGGGCGTCGTATTGCTCGGCGCGGGCGGGGCGGGAGCGTATTTCTCGGGCGCTCTCGACGCCTATCTTGGGCCGAATTACCCGCTGGCCGATCCCTACACGCTGACCGCCGCGAAGACGCCGGACATGGGCGTGCGGGTGCGTGGTTTTGCCCCATCGCCGGAGGCCGAGGATGTGATCGGCGCCGCGGTCGGGCGCATGGACGGCGCCGCCGACCTCACCCTTGCCGAGGGCGATATTCCCCCGGGGTGGAGCGGCGGGATCGCGGCGCTTCTCGCCATTCTCGACCCTTTGTCGGAGTTTGAGCTGGACGTCACCGGGGCAGAGGCCGCCGTCCGCGGTTTTGCCGCCACGCCAGAGATCCGCCATGACGTCGCGCGGCGGCTGGACGAGGGCATGCCGCCGCCCCTGTCGGGGGGTGCGGAAATCCTGTTCGGGCCGCGCACGCTGGCGCTGGACGCGCTGCGGTCGCTGTTCAAACGGCTGGGCGATTGCGGCCCCTTGACGCTGGTCGATCCGCCAGAGGCTGGGTATCCGATTGGCGCGCGCGTCACGATCACGGGCGATGTCGCGTCGGCCGAGAAACGCGCGGAACTCTACGATCAACTCGCCCGCATGTCGGGCAACCGGGTCGTGGTGCTGGATGCGACGGTGCTGAACCCGGCACTCTGCCGGATCCTGCAGAAACTGCCCGACGCGCCCAGTGGCGGCATTCGGTTTGAGTTCAGCTATGGTGATCGCCCGGGGTTGAACCCCGACGGGCGGTATGAGCCCGGGGACAACCCGGTGATCGACCTGGTTCTGCCAAGCACCCTGGCCGATGGGCATCTTTGGGTTCTGATCACGGATGTGTCGGGCAATGTCTTCAACCTCTTTCCAACCGAGGGTACCGGACGAATTGCCGATTTGCCGGTCGGCGCCGACGGAACCCGCCGGCTGCGCGTGGCGCATCCGACAGCCGCCGTGGAAGAGGATGACAGCCTGATCGGGTTTTTCATCGATGAGACCTTCGGCAAAAGCAAGGTCATCGTGCTGCAGGCGGCAGAGCCGATCTTTCCCGCGATGCGGCCCATCGCCGAAACGGTGCAAAGCTTTACCGCCGCACTCGACACCCGGCTGGTCGGCGATGGGCTGGTGGTGGAGCGGGTGGACAGCCGCATCTTGGAATCCCGCTAAGGCGGATTGCGATCACCCGAGGGCAGGTCTTGCCGTCCTGGCGCCGGAACCCGCGGCCTAGAGCCTTTTCCGTTCAAAGCAGGCCAGCCTTCATCAGAAAACGCCTCCAAGATCCTCAGGATGCCGATCTTGAGACAGCGATTTCTGATCCGATGTGAACGGAAAATGCCCTAGCGCGCGATGCTTTGCCGGTGTTATGACGGGTTCTTTCGGCTGCGTCCCGTCCGACAGCCGCGGCGCCTCTGCCCCAATGGCGCTTAGCCGGGGGAGCGGGCGCTTTTCGTCCTGTGCTCCGCGGGGGTCCAGCGCCCAGGGGACGTACTCCGCCGATCAGAACTTGCACCACGTGCGGCCTAAGCATCCGGCCCGCGGCGCCCCGGCGGACGCCCTTCTCTACCTCTGGGAAAAACTCCAACACCTCGTCCCGCGTTGGCGAGGCGGTTGCGCTGGCCGACAACCAGTTGGGATCGAAGCTCTCCGACCAGGCACCGTCGGCCGAGACGATCTCGTGCCGGTCGAACACCAGATGCTGATAGATGACATCGCGGTCTGGGCGGGTCCGGGTCACGTTGCGGTCGTCCAGCAGATCCACGGCCGCGACCAGCGCGGCACCAGGCCCGAACAGCGCCTCGGCCCGCCACCCGGTCACCAGCATCCGGTGATGCGGCGAAACCTCTGTCTCCGCATGGTCGCCCAGCGTCCCGGCGGCAATGCGGATCGGCGCGCGCTCTGGAAATTGGTCCAGGGCCTCGGCGGTCAGCCGCGTCTCCAGCCGCTGCCGCAAGGGCTGCAACCCGTTGTCACGCGTCATCACAAGATCGCCGGGCTTCAACCCTGTGATCGGGCGGGGGCCCTGATCGGTCAGGATCTGGGCGCGAGCGGTAAAACAGACATTGGTCACACCCGCGATCTGGGCGCTAACCTCCACCAGACCGACGAACTGGGCGCTTTCGTTATAGAGGCCCATAAGGTAAATGAAGACGTCCGCGTATACCCCCGGCTCCTCATCTGGCGTGATTGGCTTGTATAGAAAGTATGACCAGCCTTCCGGTATTGTGACGGAGGCAAAGTCATTCCGGAAATAGTAGGTTTCGTTGAAACCGTCTGAGTATTTCAGATAAATATAGTCCCCAATGAATTGCCCCCGGACCGGATCGCCCTGATAGGGGCCATCCAAACCGAAATAGGAGATGGGCGTCGCATTTTCTATTGAGGCGTCAATTGTAATGTCGAAAGTATTATAGAAACCGTCGAAATAGTAAAAATAGTTATTCGAAGAGTCTATAAGTATATCCGTCATCGCCATCCCCTGTTAGCAAGCAACCTAACGGTAAATCATAATTTACGAATATGTCAATCACGCGACATCGCGCATCGCTGTGATGTTACCGGGGCTGGATCCTATGCATCGACCGAGGCGGCGGTGTCTTGCTCGGCCGCACCGGTGCTGTCGCGCCCGGTCAGAAAGCTTTTCTTTG
>CALCPC010000822.1 GCA_937900975.1 uncultured Paracoccaceae bacterium | reverse complement strand
CCCAGCGCAATGGAAACCGGCGCCACCGTGTCCGACCGGGCCCTGCTTAACACGGCTTCGCCCGGCACGGGCGCGCTGCCCGCGGCCCCGCCCGGTGGACCGCTGGCGGAGGGTGTCGGCGCGGCCTGTCCGCGGCTCGACGGGCGGGACAAGGTGGCGGGGCGCGAGGCGTTCGGCGACGATGTAGCACCGCCCGGCACGTTGGAGCTTCTGGTCATCCGCACGCCGCATGCGCGTGCCACGTTCACCTTTGGCGATCTCGACGCCTTCGTCGCCGCCACGGAGGGCGTCGCGGCGGTGCTGACCGCCGCCGACATTCCGGGCGACAACCATCACGGCGTGATCCCCGATTTCGTCGATCAACCGGTTTTCGCAACAGGCGAGACCCGGTTCCGGGGCGAGGCGGTGGCAGCGGTCGTCGCCACCCGTGCCGCCTTATCCGGTTTCGATCCCACCGACTTTCCTGTCACCTGGACGCCGCTGCCACCGGCCTCGGACCCCGAGACCGCGATGGCGCCGGACACGCCGCCGCTTCATCCGGACCGCGCGGGCAACGTGATGTGTCGGGGGTTCGTCGCCCGGGGCGATATCGACGCGGGCCTGGCCGCGGGCGATGTGTCGGTCACCGGGCGCTTTGCGACGGGGTTAGTCGAGCACGCTTATATCGAGCCTGAGGCCGGTTTTGCCCGCATGGCGGGCGACCGGGTCGAGGTTTTTGCCGCGCCGCAGGCGCCGGTGATGGATCTTGACGGGCTTGCACGGATCCTTGGCCTGCCCCGCGACCGAATCCGGGTGGTGCCGACCGGGAGCGGCGGCGGGTTTGGGTCGAAGCTGGACCTTTCGGTGCAGCCCTATCTGGCGCTTGCTGCGCTGAAGACCGGCGCGCCGGTGCGCTTGGCCTACAGCCGCGGCGAATCGATGCAATCCACGACCAAGCGCCACCCCGCCACGATCACCATGACCGTTGCCGCGCGCGCCGATGGCACCCTGCCCGGCATCGCCTTTGACGGCACGTTCGACACCGGCGCTTATGCCAGCTGGGGCCCCACCGTGGCCAACCGCGTGCCGGTTCATGCCTCCGGCCCCTATGCCGTGCCGCATTACCGCGCCCGGTCCACGGCCGTGCATACCAACAACCCGCCCTCTGGCGCGTTTCGCGGCTTTGGCGTGCCGCAATCGGCAATCGCTCAGGAAAGCCTTTTCGACGCGCTGGCCGAGAAGCTGGCGCTCGATCCGCTGGAGTTCCGGATCCAAAACGCGCTGACGGCGGGTCAGCCGACCGTGTGCGGCCAGGTTTTCGCACAGGGCGTCGGCATCCGCACCTGCCTTGAGCGGCTGCGCCCCGCCTGGGCCGAGGCGCGGGCGGCGGCGGCGGCGTTCAATCGGGAGGGCGGCGTTTTGCGCCGCGGCGTCGGTGTCGCCGCGGGCTGGTACGGCTGCGGAAACACGTCGATGCCCAACCCCTCCACCATCAAAGCGGGGTTGCGCGCCGATGGCACCGTGGTCTTGCACCAGGGCGCTGTCGATCTTGGCCAAGGCTCGAACACCGTGATCTCGCAGATCTTTGCAGCAGCGCTCGGCCTGCCGCTGTCTGCGATCACACGGGTGGGCGCCGACACCGATGTCACGCCCGATGCCGGCAAAACCTCCGCCTCGCGTCAGACGTTTGTGTCGGGCAACGCGGCGGACAGGACCGGGCGCGCGCTGCGGCGGGAGATCTTGGAACGCCTCAACGTCGACCCCGACGCCGCGCTGACGCTGGCGCCCGGACAGGTGACGGCGCGTGACGGCGCCGGCGCGCATCGCCTAGACCTCAGCGTGCTGCCCCAGGATGCGGAGGGTTATGTGCTCTGCGCCGAGGAAAGCTACGATCCGCCGACGCTGCCGCTCGACGCCAATGGCCAGGGCAGCCCTTATGCGCAGTTCGGCTATGCCGCGCATATGGCCATCGTTGAGGTCGACACGGGCCTTGGCACCGTCCGTCCGCTGCGTTTTGTGGCCGCGCATGATGTCGGGCGGGCGATTAACCCGCTTTTGGTCGAGGGACAGATCCATGGCGGCATCGCCCAAGGCCTCGGCATGGCTTTGATGGAGGAGTATATTCCGGGCCGGACCGAGAACCTGCACGATTATCTGATCCCGACCATCGGCGATATGCCCCCGGTGGAAGCGATCATCGTAGAGGCGCCCGACGCCCATGGTCCGCATGGCGCAAAGGGCTTGGGCGAACATGTGCTGATCCCGACGGCGCCGGCGCTGTTGAACGCCATCTACCACGCGACCGGCGCCAGGATCAGCCGGGTGCCCGCGACGCCGGCGCGGGTGCGCGCGGCCATCACGGCGCTGACCCGATGACCCGTGACCCCTCAAGCACGGACCCCATGCCCATGGCCCCCACAAACCCAGAGCCCGCACCCCCGGGCGCGCCCACGGCGAAGCTCCGCTGCGACGCCTGTCCGGTGATGTGCTATATCGCCGAGGGCCGATCCGGTGCCTGCGACCGCTATGCCAATCACGGCGGCACGCTGGTCCGGCTGGACCCATTGCCCGTGCTG
>CALCPC010000821.1 GCA_937900975.1 uncultured Paracoccaceae bacterium | reverse complement strand
GGCCCCCGCCGGTGTCGCCAGTGGGTGGTAGGGGCCGGGCGTGACGCTTGTGACGAAGCCTTTGCGCAGCGGGCATGCGCTCAGGAAACCCGGGGAAACGCTGTTGGACGGGGGCGGCTTGCCCCACGGTCTTTTTCGGGTGCGCCGTCGCGGTTCACGTCAACCCGACCCGGGGTCCAGGCGGGCAAAGAACACGGGCCTACAGAGCGTCGTCGGGGATTTCGGCGAAGCCCCCGGCGATTTGGCCAATCGGGCGGCCCGGGATCATGCCGCCCGAAAGATCTGGCGGCGATAGTCGGGCGCCTTCCGGGCGGCCATCCAATGCGCTTCTGGCATCCGCTCTGCCTGCGCGTCGGATATCTCGACCTCGTCAATCCCGACGCGCAGTGCCGCGCGAAACTGGTCCGCCAAGATATGACCCTTGGCCCGGATCCGACCGCGATAGCCAAGCGCGCGCAAACGCTCTGCCAAACTAAAGCCTCGCCCGTCAGCGCTGGAGCCGAAGGGCAGGACGATCAGCGCCAGACGGTCGAACCAAGGGCTAAGCGCTGCGGGATCGACAGTGATGTCGAGCGTCAGGATCAACGGCGTGTCCTCTGGCAACTCCCACCCCTGCCACAATGCTTTGGCATCAAGGACATGGCCGTCGGGCAGGGCCGGATCAGTCCCCACCCCGTCTTTTGTGATGACCCTAGACATAGCGCCCCCCCTTATGCGGCATCGGCCTGCGCAGTTGCGCTGTAAAGCGCCGCCTTAAAGGGGGCGAGGCCCACCCGGCGGTAGGTTTCCAGAAACGTCTCTGCGCGGTCTTGGCGCAGATCGAGATAGGCCACTATCAAACGCTCGACCGCCGGTGCGATGTCGTCATAGGCAAAGCCTGGCCCGGTCCGGCTGCCGATTGCGGTCGTCTCGGTCCCATCGCCGCCCAGCGTGATTTGGTAGCTTTCGACCCCCGCCCGGTCGAGCCCCAGGATGCCGATATGGCCGACATGGTGATGGCCGCAGGCGTTGATGCAGCCCGAAATCTTGATCTTCAGCGGGCCAATATCGGCTGCGGCATCAAGGTCGGCAAAACGGCGGCTGATCTCTTGCGCGACGGGGATGGACCGCGCGGTCGCCAGTGCGCAGTAATCCATGCCGGGACACGCGATAATATCCGACACCAACCCGATATTGGCCGTGGCCAGACCCGCGTCGAGAAGGGCCGCATGGACCGCGGGCAGATCGGCGCGGTGGACATGGGGCAGGATCACGTTCTGCTCATGACTGATGCGCAATTCGTCATGGCTGAAGCGCTCAGCCAGATCGGCAAGCAGCCGCAGCTGAGCCGCCGTCGCGGCGCCCGGGGTCCCGCCGAGGGGTTTCAGCGAGACCGTGACAATCGCGTAGCCGGGCGCCCGGTGCGGCGCTGTGTTGGTGTCGATAAAGGCGCGCAGCGCGGCAGAGTGGGGTGTCGCGGGCACCGGGCGCTCGGCCCAGACCGGCGGCGCAAAATCTGCCTCTAGCCGGGCGATCAGCGCCGGGTCGACCGCCGGCAAATGGCGACGCTTGGCCTCGAAAGCCGCCTCGATCTTGGCGCGCAGGGGCGCAAGCCCGGTTTCGTGAACCAGGATCTTAATCCGCGCCTTGTACTTGTTGTCGCGCCGACCCGAGAGGTTGTAGACCTGCAAAATCGCCTCAAGATAGGCCAGCAGGTCGGCCTTTGGCAGGAAATCCCGGACCACCTTTCCGATCATCGGCGTGCGCCCAAGCCCGCCGCCGATCACGACCTCATAGCCCGGTGCGCCCTGGGCGTCCCGCACCATCCGCAGACCGATGTCATGGGCGCGCGTGACCGCGCGGTCGTTGGGGCTGCCGGTGACGGCGACTTTGAACTTTCGCGGCAGGTACGCAAACTCCGGATGGTCGGTCGACCATTGGCGGATCAGCTCTGCCGTCGGGCGCGGATCTTCGATCTCATCCGCCGCCGCCCCGGCAAAATGGTCTGCCGTCACGTTGCGGATGCAGTTGCCCGAGGTTTGAACCGCGTGCATCCCAACATCGGCCAGCGCGTCCAGAATATCCGGCACATCCTGAAGTTTTGGCCAATTGAACTGCACGTTCTGGCGGGTGGTGAAATGGCCGTAGCCCTTGTCCCAACGTTCGGCGATCATGGCGAGCTGGCGCATCTGGCGGCTGGATAGGGTGCCATAAGGGATCGCAACGCGCAGCATATAGGCGTGAAGCTGAAGATAGAGCCCGTTCATCAGCCGCAAGGGCTTGAACTCATCCTCGGTAAGGGCGCACGAACGCCTGCGTTCGACTTGGCCGCGAAACTCTGCAACGCGGCTGCGCACGAAGGCCGTATCGAAATCCGTATAGCGATACATCTTAAAGCTCCGCCTGTTTGCCATGGGGGTAGTTGGACGGCCCGCGGGTGCGAAAGACCTCGCGGAAATGCAGCGGGGCGGGGCCCTCTGCGGTGGGAACGGCGTCGGCGAGGTAGACGCCGACGACTTTGTGCGTGTCCCTGGACGCCCGGACTTCGAGCGCCGATGCGTCCTCGGGCGTGGTGGCCAATGCGGCGTCGCCATGCGTCCGGCTCCAACCGCCATCGGCGGTAAAGTAGACGACGTCGCCCGCCAAAAGGTCGTTTGCGGTGGCGATTTTGGGTCTGAAGGGCTTCGACATCAGCGCGCCTCTCGGACAAAGGGGAAAACGGCGGTTTGCGCGGCCATCCGGGGTGTCAGGCCAAGAAACAGGACCACCGGCCCGGTTGGGCCCGCTTCGGCCAAGCGGTCGGGCAGATCGAGAAGGGAGGCCGCGATCACCCGCTGATCGGGGCGCGAGGCATTTTCAACCGCTGTGACCGGCGTGGTCTCAGCCGCGCCCGCGATCATCAGACGCCCGCGCAGAAAGGCCGCGGCGCGGACACCCATGTAGATCGCGGCGACGGTGCCGGGCCGGGCAAGGTCGCGCCAATCCTGTTCTGCAAAGCCGTTTACGTCGTGGCCCGTTAGGATCCGAAGGGAAGAGTTCCGGCCCCGCCGTGTCAGGCTTGTCTTGATCGTCGCGGCGGCGGCGGCGGCGGCCGTCACCCCTGGCACGATGTCAAACCCGATATTGGCAGCGTCGAGCGCGTCCATCTCCTCATACAACCGCCCAAAGCAGCCGGGCTCGCCGGATTTCCGCCGCACGACCAAATCCGAGCGCCC
>CALCPC010000820.1 GCA_937900975.1 uncultured Paracoccaceae bacterium | reverse complement strand
CCTGCAAACAGGGGTGCAGCCCGATCACGCCATTGCCGATATGATCGCCGCACGGGCCATTTTGGCGGAGCCCGCGGTCCAGCAGGGCCAGATCCAGCCCGCCTCGCTGGATCTGCGGCTTGGCCAGCGGGCCTGGCGGGTGCGGGCCTCCTTCTTGCCGGGCGCCCGGGCGACATTGGCCGAGCGATTGCCCGAATTTGCAATGCACGAGATCGACCTTACGCCCGGCGCGGTGCTGGAGAAGGGGTGCGTCTATCTTGTGCCGCTGATGGAGGCGCTGGCGCTCTCCCCCGATATGTCCGCGGTGGCAAACGCGAAAAGCTCAACGGGCCGGCTTGATCTCTTTACCCGCCTGATCACCGATAGGGGCGCCGAGTTCGACCGGGTAGAGCCCGGCTACACCGGGCCGCTCTACGCCGAAATCTCGCCCCGCTCCTTCTCGGTCCTGGCCCGGCCCGGTATGCGGCTGAACCAAATCCGGTTTCGCCGCGGGCAGGCCGCGCTCAGCGACGCGGATCTGCATGGGTTGCAGGCACGGGCCGGGCTGGTCGATGGGCCAGCGCATATCGACGGTGGCCTTGGCTTTTCTGTCGATCTTGACCGTCCGGGCGCCATCATCGGGTATCGCGCCAAACCCCATACCGGGCTGATCGACCTCGATCGCATCGGTTTTTACCGCGTTGCGGATTTTTGGGAACCGGTGCAGGCCAACCGGGGCCACATCATCCTGGATCCCGGTGCATTCTATATCCTCGTCAGCCGCGAAGCGGTCCACGTCCCGCCCGAATGCGCCGCCGAAATGGCGCCGTTTTAGGCCATGGTGGGGGAGCTCCGTGTGCATTATGCGGGGTTTTTCGACCCCGGCTTCGGCCATGGCCCCTCAGGCGGGACCGGGGCGCGCGGCGTTTTGGAAGTGCGCTGCCACGAAGCGCCCTTCGCGCTCGAACACGGTCAAATCGTCGGACGCTTGGTTTATGAGCGGATGGCGTCGCCCCCCGAAACGCTTTACGGCGCCGATCTCGGCTCAAACTATCAGGGCCAAGGGCTGAAGCTGTCCAAGCATTTTGAAGCACCATAGGGCCCGCTGACCCAGCCGGACGCCCTTCGGCGCGTTGCCCGCGACGGGGCGGCCGGGACGCCTTAAGCCAAAAGCATGGCGATGGCCTGGCGCGTCGATGGCGGCCGGGAGACCGCTATTGATCTGAACCGTCGGGGTCTCGGCCCATGGCAACGTTCAAGCCCGCGCTGCGCTCAGGCCCAAGGCCCGCAGGCGGGGCGGGCCCAAGGCCCGCATGGGTGGCTGGCCCAAGGCCCGCATGGGTGGCTGGCCCATGGCCCGCATGGGTGTCTGGCCCAAGGCCCGCGGGGGTGTCTGGCTCCAGATCCGCAACCGTGTCGCGTTCTTGGCCTGCGGCTGGGCTTTCGGCGTCGTCGGCAAAAAGCGCAGCCTCACCGCTGGCGCTTGGCCCCGGGCGGTTGTCGAGCAACCCAGCCGCCCGCAATTCTGCAACACCGGGCAGATCGCGCGCGGATTGAAGACCGAAATGGTCCAAAAAGGCCGGTGTGACGATAAACGTCACGGGCCGCCCGGGCGTAAGCCGCCGCCGGCCCAAGCGGATCCAATCCAGCTCCAAAAGTTGGTCAAGCGTCCCGCGGGACAGGGATACACCGCGGATCGCTTCGATCTACGCCCGCGTCACGGGCTGATGATAAGCGATGATTGCCAGCGTCTCGGTGGCCGCGCGGGACAGCGTTCGCGTCTCGACCGTCTCCCGCGTCATCAGGAAGCCAAGATCGGCCGCCGTGCGAAACGCATACGCGTCCCCGATCCGCACCACATGCACGCCGCGCCCCGCGTAGCGCCGGGTCACCGCCTCCACCGCCGCGGCGGCGACAGCCCCCGCCGGCAAGCGCTCCTCAAGCTCGGCGAGCGTTAGGGGCTGCGCGCTGGCAAAAAGCATCGCTTCGACCATACGCTCCTGCTCGGCGGCAGGGGGCGTGTCGAAAAGACTGCCGAGGTCGGCCCCTGTCGACCTCTCGCCTGTCATCCTTCCGCTTCCCGGCGTGTGTCGCGCCCACGCAGTTGGATCGGTGCAAAGGTTGCGTCTTGCCGGATCTCTGCGCGACCGTCGCGCACAAGTTCCAACGCGGCGGCGAACGTGGCCGCCACGGCCGAGCGGCGGCGCATCGCATCGCCCTGCCACCCCTCTGGCAAAAACTGCCGGAGCGCGGCCCAATCCGGCGACGCCCCGATCAAGGTGCTGAGCCGCGCAAGCGCCTCCTCCATCGTGTAGACCGGGTTGCGGCGCAGATGCAGGGGCTGAAACTCTTCCTTCGTTTTGATGCGCGCATAGGCTTGCATCACATCGAGAAGCGTCGCGGTGTAGGAA
>CALCPC010000819.1 GCA_937900975.1 uncultured Paracoccaceae bacterium | reverse complement strand
GCGTTTTCTGCATGACCTCAGACATCAAGCATCGCGGGTTGATGTCGGGCAGCGTTGTGGACTGCAGGTTTTTCCAGAAACGCTTTAAAAACAGGCTTCCAGCAGTGCCGTGACCCCCTCTTTTGTCAGTGGCACCGGGTTGCCGCCGGCGGTGGGATCAACCAGCGCCATGGCGGCGATCCGGTCGATATCGCCCTGGTCGACGCCGATCGCGGAAAGGCTGGGCGGGATTGCCAGCGCCGCACGGAGATCAAGCACCCGCTCTAGAAAACCGTCGAACCCGCCCGCGATGCCGATATAGTCCGCTGCCCGGGCCAGCGGTGCCTCGATCGCCGGGCGGTTCATCTCAAGCACTTTCGGCATGACGATGGCGTTCAGCGTGCCGTGATGGGCGTTGTAAAGCGCGCCCAGGGGATGAGAAACAGCGTGGATCGCGCCCAGCCCCTTTTGGAACGCAACGGCCCCCATCGCGGCGGCGGCCATCATCTCGGCCCGCGCGTCCACATCGTCCGGCGTGGCAAAGGCGCGGGGCAGGTTCGCAAACACCAGCCGCATCCCCTCTAGCGCGATGCCGTGGCTCATCGGATGGTAGCTGGGTGCCGCATAAGCTTCCAGGCAATGGGCAAGTGCGTCCATCCCGGTGCCCGCCGTGATTGCCGGCGGCATGCCTATGGTCAGTTCCGGATCGGCGATCACGACCTTGGGCAGGATGTCGGGGTGAAAAATCACCTTTTTGACCCGCTTCGCACTCTCAGTAAGAACGCTCGCCCGGCCAACCTCCGATCCTGTGCCCGCCGTTGTTGGCACCGCCACGATGGGATGGATCGCGGCCGCATCGGCGCGGGTCCACCAATCGTCCACATCCTCAAAATCCCAGACCGGGCGTGTCTGCCCGGCCATAAAGGCGACAAGCTTACCAAGGTCGAGCGCCGAACCGCCCCCAAAGGCGACGACACCGTCGTGCCCGCCCGCCCGAAAGGCGGCGATCCCGGCGGCAAGGTTCTGGTCGCTGGGGTTGGCATCGACCTCAGCAAACAGCGTCGCGCCAAGGCCTGCGGCATCCAACAGGGCGCGCGCGCGGGCTGTGATCGGCGCCGTGGCAAGGCCGCGATCGGTCACAAACAAAGGGCGCGCTATGCCGGCCCGCTGGCAGGCCTTCGCCAATTCGGAAATCCGCCCCGCGCCAAAGCGGATCGGCGTCGGATAGGACCAGTTTGCAAAATGCGGCATGGGCAAAACTCCGTTCGAACCGCCCTGCTTGAAGCATTGTTTTACGGCCAAGATCCATCGTTTTCTGACGCTTTCGGCCTCTGGGCATCCCGCGCGGATGCCCGGGCAAAACGTGGTCACTGGGGGATCATCGGTCCCGCGAGAGCGTTGTTTGAGGGGTGCAAACGCCAGCAGCGCTAGTAGCGTTGCTGGCGTCGGATCGCAGTCATCTCGGCACTGGCGGCGTGCGCTTCGTCCAGCGTTGTGATCCCGTTCGCCTCCAAAAGATCGAGAAGGCGCAGAAACACGGCCGCTGTCACCGTCGCATCGCCCAAGGCGGTGTGGCGCGCGGTGTCGGGGATCGGGATGCCAAGCCGCAGCGCAAGCGCATCCAGCGTGTGGTCGGCGACATGATCGAAGAGCGCGGCCGAAAGCAGAACGGTGCAAAGCGCGGGCGCGTCGAAGGCCGCGCCGATATCCCGCTCGCACCGTCTGAGAAACGCCAGATCGAAGGGTGCATTATGGGCAACCAGCACCGCCCCCTCACAAAAGCTATGAAACGCGCGGCCAACCTCCGCCATCGGCGCCGCGTCGCGCACCATGCTGTCGTCGATGCCATGGATGCGCGTCGCGCCGGGCGGGATCGGCTGCCGGGGTTTGACCAAGGCGTCGAACCGGTCGCCGTCCAGCACACGGCCATTGACGATGCGCACAGCACCGATTTGCACGATCTCATCGCCGCTGCTTGGGCTTAGCCCGGTCGTCTCGGTGTCGAAGACGACAAAGCAGAGATCGCGGAGCACCCGGTCGGCCTGACCCGCGGCGAGGGCCGGCAAATCAAAATCGTAAACCGCGGGCCGTGCGCTGGGTTTTCTGGGCTCTGGCGCAGTCGCGGACTTAAGCGGCAACACCAGGCAAGGCCCGGTCGCGACAGGCGCTGCCCACATGTCGGTCCTGTGCGCGGTCAGCGCGTCGCGGCCCGAATACGCGCCGTAGCTTGGCGAAAGCGCTTGGTTGAGCCAGGATTGCAACGCCCCATCGGGCGCATCCGGGCCATCCCAGGCAAGCGTTAGGCAATCCTCCCCCGCGCCTTCGCGGGCCACCAGCGTGAAGCCCTGCCGAGTGCGATCCGCGGCCAGTCCCCGCAGAACCCCGGCCAAAAGCTCCAAAATCGCAAACCC
>CALCPC010000818.1 GCA_937900975.1 uncultured Paracoccaceae bacterium | reverse complement strand
TCAGAAAGGCGCCGATCACGCCCGCGATCAGCACTTGGAAAAGCGCGTGATAGCCAAGGTATTCCTTCTTGGTGTCGATATCGGCCAAGGCATAGATCGACACGGCCAGCGCGACGATCCCGGTGATCACGTCCATGACCGCCGACATCAGATCGGCGACATGCGTGATGCCGAAGGGCGCGGGCCAGCCGCCCATTTGCCCAGCGACGACCCCCGCCTCCAAAACCGCCTGCATCAGCGCCCCGGCCGCGATCAAGAGCCCGCCAGAGCCGATGACCGAAATCCAGCGCCCCGCATCGTCCTGGCGCCAGAGAAAGGCGAGCACGGCGGTGGCAAAAGGGATCGCGATGGGAAGGGCCAGAAGCCAGCTCATTCGGCGCGCTCCGGCGGTTCGGCAACGCGCATCTCGTCGGAATAGAGCGTCCCAAGCGAGGTCCAGGCCCGGAAGACCAGCACCAGGGCAAAGGCAAAAAGGCCAAACCCAATCACGATGGCCGTCAGAACCAGCGCTTGCGGCAGCGCGTTCGCGACCAGGGGCGCTGGGGTGTTCGCGCCCTCCGCGATCAGGGGCGGCGCGCCCTCGGTCAGGCGGCCCGCGGTAAAGATCGTCAGGTTGGCCGCGTTCGAAATCAGGACAAGGCCGAAGATAACGCGCAGCACATAGCGCGCCAGCATCAGATAGACCGAGGCCGCGACAAGCGCGCCGATCACAAGGGCGAGCAGCGCCTCCATCAGATCTCCTCCTCCATCGCGAAGACCAGGGTCAGGATGGAGCCGAAGACGACCATATAGACCCCGATGTCGAAAAAGAGCACGGTCGACAGCGGGAAGCCCTTCTCCGTCTCGCTGCCACCTATGAAAAGCCATTGTCCGGTGAACAGCGCATCGCCGAAAAACGCCGCGAAAAGCCCGGCGCCAAGCGACAGGCCAAGACCCAGAACGGCCAGGGTCTGCGGCTCAACCCGCAGCGCCTTGCGGGCGTCGGCGGTGCCGCAGGCGATGGCATAAAGCACAAAGCCGGTGGCGCCGATCAACCCGCCGATAAAGCCGCCGCCAGGCTCATTATGGCCTCGGTAAAGCATGAAAAGCGAGAAGACCAGCAGCAGGGCGACGAGATAGCGCGTGCCCGCGCGCAGAATGACGGAGTTCATTTGACGCCCCCTTTGGTGGTGCGCAAAAGCGCATAGGCCGAAAGCGCGGCGACGACGACAACGGCGATCTCTCCAAACGTGTCAAGCGCGCGGAAATCGACCAGGATCACGTTGACGATGTTGCGCCCAAAGGCCTCGGGCCAGCTTGTCACCTCGAAATAATCGGTCAGCCGGCGGTCAAGCGGGCTGGACAGCACCGCCAGCAGCGTCAGCGTCACCACAGCGCCCACACCCAGCGACAAAAGCGCATCGCGGGGGCGCACGTCGCTTTCGCCCGGACGGTCGAGCGCCGGCAAGCGCAGCATCGCGATGGCGACCAGAACGACGACCAGCGTTTCGACCATCAGCTGCGTGATCGCAACGTCCGGCGCGCCGAAGACGATGAAAACCAGCGCGACCCCGATGCCGACGACGCCAAGCGCCGCGACCCCGGTGATGCGAGAGCGCGTCACAGCCGCCAGTACAGTGCCCGCCACGATCAGCGCCGCGGGGGCCGCCTGAACCGGGTTGAGGCCCGAGAAATCGGGGCGCAGACCCGGCAGACCCCGGATCAGGATCGCCATGGCGAGGCCCGCGAAAATGGTGACGAAGGTTGCGAAAAGATATTCCCGCAACCGCCCGGTTTGCAGGATCCGCGTCTGCCAGGAGGCCAGCGCCTTTAGCCCGTCGAGCACACTATCCCACCAAAGGTCGAGACTGGGCACGCGCTCAAAAAAGCGGATCAGCAGCGCGCGCAGCGAGCGGTGGGCGGCAAAAAGCGCAAGGCCCAACACAAAGGTTGCGATGCTGAGGACCAGCGGCAGGTTCACGCCGGCCCAAAGCTTGAGCTCCTTGGCTTCCCCGGTGGTGCCGGTCAGCGATTGCACGGTCGGATTAACCAGCGAGACCTGCAAAAGATCGGGAAATACGCCAAATAGCGCGCCAAGAATGGCCAGGATGACAGGCCCCAACAGCATCGGCCAAGGCACCTCTCGCGGTTGGCGGGGCAGGTCGGCGTTGCGACGCTTCCAAAACGGCACGAAGGAGACGACGCCCGCGACCGCCAGCATCAGCGCGTTGGCGATCAGCACGGCGCCGGCGATCACCATCGGCGCCTCCGCCACGGCGAGCGCGCCGGCGTATTTCAGTTCCTTCCCGATAAAGCCGAGAAAGGGCGGGAACCCAGCCATCGACATCGCAGCCAAGGCCGCCGCTGCCGCCGTCAGCGGCATCGCGCGCGCCAGGCCGCCCAAAACCTCGGCCTCTCGCGTGCCGGTGGCATAGTCGACCGAGCCGATCACCAGGAAAAGCGCGGCCTTGTAAAGCGAATGGACCACGAGGAATGTCGCAAAGGCCGTCATCGCATAGCCGGATTCCTGGCCCAAAAACAGCGTCAGCGTGCCCAGCGCCATCAGCGTGGTGTATGCCAAGGCCTGTTTGAGATCGGTCTGGCGCAGCGCCACGACGCTGGCGAAAACGGCGGTGATGGTGCCCAGGATTGTCAGCGCCCACAAACACAGATCCGTGCCCGAAAAGCCGGGGTGCAAGCGGGCAACGAAATAGCCGACGGCCTTGACCATTGTGGCCGAGTGCAGGAACGCGCTGACCGGCGTCGGCGCGGCCATCGCATTGGGCAGCCAGAAATGGAACGGCACCTGCGCCGATTTGGTCACCGCACCGGCCAGAAGCAGGATCAGAATGGGGGTGTAAAGCGCGTGCGCACGCAGCGCGTCGCCCTCTGCCAAGATCGCCGAA
>CALCPC010000817.1 GCA_937900975.1 uncultured Paracoccaceae bacterium | reverse complement strand
CGGGCCGACCGTCGCACATGAAGGAATTCTGACAGGCGTGCAGCCGGTTCGACCCTTGCTTGACCACGCCGCAAACCGAATCGGGATACCGCGGGCTGTCCACACGGTTCAGGATAACCTCGGCCACGGCCAACTGACCCTTCAGGCTTTCGCCGCGCGCCTCGAAATACAGCGCTTTGGTCAGGCATGCGTGCTCAGCATCCGTCTCAACCGGCGCCATCGCGTCGAGCGCATCTTCGTTAAAGCCATGGGGCTGCGCCACGGCACGGGCGTCCAGCCGGGCCTGCGCGCGGCGCGAGATTTCGCCGGCCCGCCAGTCGAGCGCCACCAAATCGCGCGAAGCAGACAGCGTCGCGGGCCGGGCGCGCGCGGGCTCGCCCGCCCGCATCGGGGCCCCGGGCGCGCGCAGCAGCACCGGCGGGGCGGTGTTGAACACGCTTTGCGCCGACGCCGAGAGACGCCGCTCCGACCGCCGCATCGCGTCGATTTGGTCAAAAACATGCAGCGCTATTTCCGGCGCAACAGCGCCCGTACGCTCTGCGCTGACCGGCGCAAAGCCCGATATACACATGGCAGCAACCGACACCACCGCCACACGCCACGCGACGCGGACCCGCCGCGCGCGACCTGTTCGTACACTCATCTTTTCTTGCCCCCACACTTCGTGGCCGATGTTTGAGGCGCGGCCACGCAGACGGATGCCCTAGTTAACACTTCGTGTGTGTCGCGTCTGGCACCGTCTGTCCAACCGTTTTGCACTTGTGCGATCTGATGGTCGGATTTCCGCCGATGCCGGAAAAGTTAATTTTATCTATATTTTTCAGTAAATAACGGAGATTTATTCACTAAAAGATCGCAGATTTGCGCGACATTTTAACCAAAATTTGCCTTGCTTCCGCCGCAAATACTTTGCGCAAAAACCAAGCCTTAGCTGGGTTCCATCAAGTGATTCGCGCGATCAAAGCCGCCTGCGCTGCGGCCAGTCGCGCCGTCGGGACGCGATATGGCGAGCAGGAGACATAGTCGAAACCCGCCTCCTGACAAAACGCGATGGACGCTGGATCGCCGCCATGCTCCCCGCAAAGCCCTATGGAAATCAGCGGGTTGGCGGCACGGCTTCGCGCGACCGCTAGGGTCAAAAGCTCTCCAACCCCGTCGCGGTCGAGGGAATGGAACGGATCTTCGGGAAACACGCCAAGCGCCACATAGTCGCGCATGAACCGGCCGGCATCGTCGCGGCTTAGCCCATAAGTCATTTGCGTTAAGTCATTGGTGCCAAAACTTAAAAAGCTTGTGGCGCGCGCAAGATCCCCGGCGCGCAGCGCGCCGCGCGGTGTCTCGACCATGACGCCGAGACGATAGACTGGCCGGCGCCCCTCACGCGTGCGCACAGCCTCGGCGACCTCCGCCACACGGGCCTTGACCAGTTCCACCTCCCGCCAGGCAGAGACAAGCGGGATCATGATCTCGGGCTCACCCCCCTCCGCCAGCGCCGCCTCCAAAATGGCGCGCGCCTGCATGTCGTAGATTTCGGGAACGGTGATGCCAAGCCGCACGCCCCGTCGCCCCAGCATGGGATTGAACTCACGCAGCTCCTCGCTGCGGTTGGTCACCGCAGCCACGCTTTGCCCCATCGCACGGGCAAGGCGCGCGATTTCGGCTTCGGTATACGGCAAAAACTCATGCAAAGGCGGGTCGAGAAGGCGGATGGTGACGGGCCGGTCCCGCATTGTCGCGAAAAGTTGGACAAAGTCCCGTTGGTGGTGACGGCGAAGCGTGTCCAAAGCTGCGGCGCGGCGGTCGGCATCGTCGGTCAGGATCACCGCCCGCATCGCATCGATGCGCGCGGCCTCGAAAACCGTATGCTCGGTGCGGCAAAGCCCGATCCCATCGGCACCGAAACGCCGGGCTTGCGCGGCATCGCGCGGCGTGTCGGCATTGGCCCGCACGCCCAATGTCCGGCGCGCATCCGCCCAGGCCATCAGCGTGTCGAATGCGGGTCCGGGGTCGGGCGGATGCATCGCCACAGAACCGGCGAGGATCTGGCCCCGCGTGCCATCCACCGTGATCTCACTTCCCGCCCGGAACACCCGCCCATCGCGAGCGCTCAGCGTCTCGGCCTCGGTATCGAGCGTCAGACCGGTGGCATTGACCACGCAGGGCCGCCCAAGCCCCCGCGCGATTACAGCGGCGTGGCTGGTCATGCCGCCCCGCAACGTCAAGGCGCCGGCCGCGACATGCATCCCGCGGATGTCGTCGGGGCTGGTCTCGCGCCGCACCAGAATGGCGGCATGGCCGCGGGCGTGCAGCTGTTGGGCCGCATCGGGGGTAAAGGCAATCCGCCCAGCGCCCGCCCCAGGGCTTGCCGCAAGCCCGCTGCCGATCACATCGCGGCGCGCATCCTCGGCGATTTGCGGATGCAAAAGCGCCCCAAGGCTAAGCGGGTCGACAAGACCGAGCGCGCGGTCGCGGTCGATGGTGCCCGCCTCCCCCAGATCGGCCGCGATCCGCACCGCGGCGGCGGGACGCCGGCGGACGGGCCAGGCGTCCAGGATCCAAACTGCGCCCCGCTCAACCACGAAACCCACCACCATCCGGTCACCGAACAGCGCGTCGATCCGCGCCGCCGCCGCAACCAGCGCGTCCAGAACACTGGGCATCAGCTCTTCAAGCGCGGGCTTGGTCTGCCCCGCGCCCACCCGTTCGGCCGTTGTGATCAGATGCGGCGTACGGCCAGCGCGGCGCGCGTCCGGCCCCTCGGCATCGGGAAGAAACCGCCCCGTCAGGCCCGGGGCGCCGGTTTGGCTCGACACCGATTGGATTTGACCCGCGCCGCCTTCGGGCCCGAGGCCGAAAACCATCTCTTGGACAATCAGGCTGAGGCCCGCATCGGGCGGCGCGCCCCGCGCTTCGCGCAACAGCCGGGCAGAGGGGGCAGCCCAGCTTGCCGCCATATCGCGGAGCACGGCAGCGCGTTGGCTGGCCGGTGTTTGCGGAAGATCGGCGCCGGTGGCCTCTCGAAACGCCGCTTCGGCACCGGCCAGACGGTCGGGCGTCGTTTGGCCTGGACCAGCGATGGCCAGCCCCAGGAGGTCGCGGTTCTCAAACTCCGTTGGGTCGAGCCCATGGATCCGTGTGCCATAGGCCGCGATCTGTCGGCGATAGGCCTCCCACGCGGGGGCATCGCCGACCCGGGCGGCCAACGCCGTCAGGCCCGCGCGCGCCAATCCGACGTTCAAAAACGCCGGCGGCCCCCCCCAGCCCGCCTCCATAGGCGCCGGGCGGATCGAGACGACGGGGCCAAAGCCCTCGGGCGCCGGCGGCGCGGGCGCGCCCTCCGCGATCCCGGCCACAGTTTGGGTGTCGAGCGCCAGCGCCCGCGGCACCGGCAAACCCGCCGCCGCCATCCGCGCCAACCGCCGCGCCCGCACGCCCACCGCCGCGGCTGGCGCCAAATGCGCGTCTAGGCTGTGATACTCCCCGCGTGTCATAGCGGCAGCCTATCGCGTTTGTTGCAGCGCAGCAATTGCCTTCGCAAAACTGGCCCAGCCGACACTTCCAGAAGCCTATCCGGCCTATTTTTCGAGAGGCCAAGCCGGCCTAGCTTCCCAAAGGTCGAGCCAGCCTCCCCTCCAGAGACCCAGCCGGTTCACCCCTCCAGAGATCGAGCCAGTCTCCCTTTACCGAATCCGAAACGGCCGCCCCCTCCAGAGACCGAGCCGGCCTACACGTCCAGAGACCGAGCCGGTCGACACCTCCAGCAGCCGAGCCGGTCTACCCCTCCAGAGCGTCAAGCTGCGCCACATCGGCCATGACGCTGCGCACCCGATGCAGCAGGCACAACCGGTTTCG
>CALCPC010000816.1 GCA_937900975.1 uncultured Paracoccaceae bacterium | reverse complement strand
GGGCCTGAAGGCCGGTTATTGGCCCCCGCATGTCGAGGACCCAAACCACCCCCCCTGCCGCGTCTTGAAGCACCGGAAAACACCTCAACGCCCCAAGCGCTCAGAACGATCCGTCAATGCACTGATCTTGAACACGTTTTCAACCGAGGCGTCGCTCAATTTCAAGGCAAAACGCAGCCGTCATGGCCGAATTCTGGCTTGCGGGGGCGGTGGCGCGATAGTAAACCGAACCCCACTGCTGGGGTGTAGCCAAGTGGTAAGGCAACGGTTTTTGGTATCGTGTACCGTAGGTTCGAATCCTACCACCCCAGCCACGAAGCCCATATTTCGACCGGCATGCGGTGCGACTTCTGCGCCGAGACCGGCACGCTCTGCCGGGCAAAAACGCCAATTCAGTCAGGTTTCAAAGGGTTTGGGCCTTCCATTTGAGGAACGGGCGTTTTTACCTTTGCAAAGCGACATTGGCCACGGGCGGCGGGGGCGGGGCGCGGGGGCCCGGCAGCGTATGGGGCGGACGGTTTCGGCAGCGACGGGTTTCGCGCTGCGCCGGGGTGCAGGGGTTGAGCTTGGCATGCGGAAGGGCCATCTCACCGAAGGCGCCACAATCGGCGTTGGTCTGGCCAGAAGCGGTTTCCTGCGCAACGGGATCACCTTGACGCCCCCCCGGCGCGTCGCCGTTTTTGCCCTGCCGGATTGGGCTGGATCCCTCTAACGGCACCCATCCCTTAGCTGGATGTTGGATCCTGGCGTCTTCCGCCGGCGTGTCCGCCGCAGTAAGACCCTGTGCCCTGGATCAGGACAAACCCGGTGATGGATGGGGCAATCGACGCCCCAACACGCCTTCGGACGGAGGCTCTCAAAACGCGCGGTTCCAGCTTCGGTCGGCTCCTGTCCCGCGTCGCTCTTCGACCGGACGGACCGTTCCGCCCCCGGCGGGAGAGGGCGGTCGGTTTTGGGCCGTTTTCGCGCAAGCGGAACGTCTCATTCCCGGAACGCGACCAAGACCCGCCTCCTGGTGATCGTAAGCCGGCGTTCTCCGGGGCTTTCTACACGAAAAGGCCCTAAGACGCTGCCTCAAAAACCGGTTCTGACATGTCCTCCTGGTCGGTGGCCACGGTTCGGAAACGGCGGACCAGGCTTGACAGATCGTTGGATTGGGCGGCGAGCTCCCGCGCGTTGTCGGTGTTGGAGCGCGCGACTTCTGCGTTTTCTTGCGTCGTTGCGTCGATTTCAGACAGCGCGCGGGTGACATCCGCAATTCCGTCGGCAAGTTCCCCGGTCGAGCCGCTGATGTGGCTGATCCGCTCGCTCGACGACAGGATTGCGCCGCTGATTTCGCTCAGCGCCTGACCGGTCGCCTCGACCAGGCGCACACCCTCGGCCACCGTGTCGGAACTGGTCTCGATCAGCGACCGAATGTCTTGCGCCGCCACGGCGGACCGTTGCGCCAGCGACCGAACCTCCGAGGCGACGACCGAGAAGCCCTTGCCCGCCTCGCCCGCCCGCGCAGCCTCAACCGCTGCGTTCAAGGCCAACAGATTGGTTTGGAAAGAGATGCTGTCGATCACCGTGACAATCTCACTGATCTTCTGGGAGCTGTCGCGGATCCGCTCCATCGCCGAGACAGCCTCGCCCACGACATGACTGCCGCGCTCAGCGCTGCTGCGGGCGCCGCGGGCGGTTTCGTTGGCCTCACCCGCCATGGTCGCAGTCGTCGCCACGGTGGCCGAGATTTCCTCCATCGCGGCGGATGTTTCCTCCAGCGCTGTGGCTGTGGTGACGGCCCGTTCCGACAGACCCTCGGCCTTTTCGCTGATCTCACGGCCTTGGCCCTGGATCAGAACGCCGCCTTCGGTGATTTGGGCCACCATGTCGCGCAACCGCTCAATCGTTGAGTTGGTGGACTGCGCAAGCTCTGCCAGATCGCCAGTATAGTCGGCCGTGATCTGCCGTGTTAGATCGCCATCGGCAAGGGCGCCGAGCGCCACTTTTAGCTCTTGGATCAGATCGTTGACCTGCCGCGAGATCGTATTCATCCCGTCGGCCGTGTCGTTGAGAAACTTCTGCGACGAGGACACGCTGATCTGGCGGCTGAAATCGCCCTTTTGTGCCGCCTCGATGAACTCCCGAAGTTGATGCTCGATGGACCGCGTGGCGGTCACCTCGACCCATTCCACGGTATAGCCCGCGGGCCGTCCGTCGGCGTCGAAAACAGGCGTTACACTGATGTCGAACAGCCGGTCGCCGAACCCAACCTCGGCCCGGGTAACGCTCCTCAGGTCCTCGATGCCACCGTTTTCCGCCTCGATTGCCGCCCGGGCCAGTTCGAAGAGATGGTCATAGGCCGCGGTGGGGTCGTAGTCGGGCAAGACCTCAAAGAAGTAGTCCATGGATTCGTCACAAGACGCATCGAGCGAGCCGTTCACGAAAATCACGTTGAAATTGAGATCCAAAATCATGATCTGCGCCTCGCTGACATTCAAGGCGGCGCGCACCTGGGTATTCGTCTCACCCATTTTGGCAATCTTCGTCATCGATTGGGCAAGGAGGCCAACAATATCGCGCCGTTCAAA
>CALCPC010000815.1 GCA_937900975.1 uncultured Paracoccaceae bacterium | reverse complement strand
GTCACGGGCCAGAGCACCACGTCAGCCGCTGGCCGTCTCCAGCCCGGTTGCTCTAGTTTCGGGTTGGGTAAAGTCCGGTCACGGCGATGCAATACGTCATCACCAGGCTTGGATCGGTCGTCGCGATGGAGGTTGAGCCGCCGGTTGCCGCAACGGTTGTATCCGCCATGTCTGCTGCCATCTCGACCGTCGATGCCGGCGTGGTGACATAGGCGGAGTTGGCGACATTCACCCCCAAAAGCGCCCCGCTGGGGGAGACGGCGCTTGTCGGGACGGAGCCTGCGATCACCGTGGTTTTTGCTGCGTGCGTATGGCTTGGCAGCGTCGACTCGGTCAGTGTCACGCGCTCTTGACCGCGTTTTTCGCCTAAGGTCGCGGCGCTCAGCCCCGGTCCCTGGCCCACGCCCTTGGCCAACCGCCCGCGCAGGTCCGGCAGACCGAACGTCGTCCGTCCGTCGCCGCCATAGACCGTCCCGAGAATAGAGAAAAGCGCGTCCCATTGTGCGATCGGCAAAATTTGCCCCTGGGCCGGCATATAGTTTCGGGGACAGAAATTGCCGGCAAACAGGATGACTTGCCCCATCATCGGCGATTGTTGTGCCCGGGCCGGAAGGGGGGCAAGGGCCGTGGCGAGCGCCGCTGCAGCAAGCAGGGCAGACAAACGGGTCATGGATCTATCTCCTCGATGTTGGCGCTGCGGCACGCAGTCGCCTCACAAGCGTAACATCCTCGGCCGTTTCGCCGAAAAGAACACCGTCGCAGCCAGCGCCGCGGCTCAATTTCATTGCCAAACCAGGCGAAACGGCCACAATGGGCGTCCAGATCCCCCGGATTGGGACCCCACCGCGCTGACATGGAGGCATGGATGGCAGAGCTGTCTTTTGAAAATCAGTATTTTTCGTTTGATGGCCAAAGCTACAGCTTTGCCGGCCCTTTCGCCAACACGTTGACCGTCTCCGACGACGATATGGAGTTGTCGATTGGCGAGGAGGTGCAAATCGGCTCGGCCATTTACACGTATGAAGGCTTGGCCTTGATTGGGCCAAGTGGATCAGCGGAGGGGATCGTCCTCTCTCAAGGCGGGTTCATGATCATCCTGTCGGACGAAGACCTTGGGTCCGGGATGTTCGGCATCGACGCAGTCACGCCATTTGAGTTCTGTTTTTGCGCCGGCACGCGGATCCGCACGCCCAAGGGCGAGGTCGCGGTTGAGACGTTGCAAGCCGGCGATTTGGTGGAGACGGTCGACAATGGTGCGCAGCCCGTGCGTTGGATCGGCGCGACGCGCGTTTCGATGGCCGCGATCCTCGCCGCGCCCGAGCGTGGACCGATCCGGATCGCCGCTGGCACCTTTGGTGCGACGCGCCCGCTTTTGGTGTCGCCTCATCACCGCGTGCAAGTCACGGGCTGGCGGTCCGCGGCGTTGACCGTTGGCCCGGCCTTGGCCGCCGCCAGCGATTTGGTCGATGGCGCACGCGTCGCGCGCATGCCGCCGGCTGCGGTGACCTATTGGCATCTGATGTTCGACCGGCATGAGCTTGTCTGGTCCGACGGCGCGATCAGCGAAAGCCTGCACCCGGCAGAGGCTGCAAAGACGCCAACCCTGGCACGGCAGATGGCCGAACTGCGTCAGCTTTTCCCTTGGATCGACTGGTCGGACACACCGGTGCGGCCCTGCCTTCAGGCCGGCGAGGCGCGCTGCGTCTAGCGGCCGCGCTTCGGCGTCAGATGGCCAGGGCCCCGGGGCGGCGGACCGGATCGCCGCGGCGTGATTGGGTCCGTGCGGGGCAAGCCGGATGGGCGCCAGGGTGGCGCGGGCGGCCCCGGCAAGGGCAATGCCTAAAGCGTTTTGTGAGAAATCTGACCCCCAAAGCGCTGCCTGAGATCACGGATTTCGGGGCGGTATAGGGTGATCGACGTCTCGGGCAGTTCACGAAATGCGATAGGATTGCGCGGCGCAAAAGAGAGACTGGACTTGTCGCTTCGGGCCAGCCGCGTCACGCGCCGCGGGCGATGGCCGCGACGCCGGTGCGGGCCACGTCGGCCAGACCAAGCGGGATCATCAGCGTGACAAAAGCGTCGATCTTCTCGGGGCTGCCCGTGATCTCAAAAACGAAGGTTTCAAGCGTCGAATCCACCACGCGCGCGCGAAACACCTCAGAGGTTCGCATCGCCTCCACCCGTTTCTCGCCCGTGCCATGCACCTTGACCAGCGCCAATTCCCGCTCTACCGACGCGCCCTCAACCGTCAGATCATGCACAGCATGCACCGGCACCATGCGCCCAAGCTGCGCCTTGATCTGCTCGATCACCGCCGGCGTCCCGGTCGTGACCACGGTAATCCGGCTTTTGTGGCCCTCGTGATCCACTTCTGCGACCGTCAAACTGTCGATGTTATAGCCCCGGCCCGAAAACAGCCCGATCACGCGGGCCAGGACCCCGGCCTCATTGTCGACCAATACGGTCAGGGTATGCGTCTCGGGCGTGTCGTCGGCGGGATTGCGCAGGTTGTAGGCGCTTTTGCGGTTGGCGCCTTTTTGGATGTTAAGGGCATTCATAGCGGCAGGTCCTGTTCAGAGCGTCGGGTTGTCATGCGGGCGCCGCTTCGGGGCGGCTGAGCGTTGTACCGGGGGGGAGCGGCGGCGCCCGGTGCGCGCTGTCCCAAACGAGATCGTAGAACGGGGCATATCGGTCCAAAAACGCCGCGCTGTCGGCGGCCGCCATCTCGCGCCGGTGGCGATGGGGGATGCCCTTGTTGAACTGCGTGAACTCCGCGCGCAGGACGCGCCGGGCGATCCGGGCCGGGTTGCCGTCGAGCCCCAACTGGTCCAGCACTTGGGCCGTTGCCAATTCGGTTTGAGACGCAAGACGGGCGAAGGGCAAGCGCCGCACACCTGGCAACTGCAACCAGGCGCTTAGCGTATCAAGCTGATTGTCGATCCCGGCCTTCGCATCGTCCAGCGTGCGCATCTCGGCAAAGGCGCGCTTGCCCTTCGCCTCGGCCGCCTGGCCCGCGTCGAGCAGCGACAACGCCATATCGCGCAAATCGCGGTACACCGCATGGGCGCGCGCAAGGCCGCTTTCCATCAAATAAACCTCCTGCGGCGAGGGCCGCGTATGGGTCTTGATCGCAATCGGATATCCCCGCATGTCGAGTTCACGCTCAAGCTGCGCGCGATGTGCCTCGGTGAACTGGCCAATAAAGTTGATCCGCTGGCCGGCCGGCATGCCCGGGAACGCGATCACGTCCTGCGGGCACCCGGCCTCGATCAACGCCACGCGAACCAGTTGGAACGCGAGGGTAGAGCCGCATTTGGTCATCCCATACGAGAAGAACAAGAACGGCTCTGCCGGGCGCTTTCGGGGGCTAAACCAGTACCGCGCCTTCTGTATCAATGACGTTCGTGGTGCTGGCATCGCCCAAAAGCATCTCGTTATGCGCTTTGCCCGATGGGATCATCGGAAAGCAGTTCTCGTGTTTTTCCACAACACAGTCGAAAATGACAGGGCCGTCATAGGCCAGCATTTCGTGGATCGCGTCGTCGAGATCGGCGGGATCCGAACAGATGATGCCTTTACACCCGAACGCCTCGGCGAGTTTGACGAAATCGGGCAGCGCCTCGGACCAGCTGGACGAATAGCGCTCGCCATGCAGCAACTCTTGCCACTGACGCACCATGCCAAGGCGCTCGTTGTTGAGGATAAACTGCTTGACCGGGGCGCGGTATTGGATCGCGGTCCCCATCTCCTGCATGTTCATCAGCCACGAGGCCTCGCCCGCGACATTGATCACCAGCGCGTCCGGGTGCGCGATTTGCACCCCGATCGATGCGGGCAGACCGTAGCCCATTGTGCCAAGCCCGCCGCTTGTCATCCAGCGGTTCGGATCCTCAAAGCCGAGATACTGCGCGGCCCACATCTGATGCTGGCCCACCTCGGTCGTAATGTACCGGTCCTTGTCCTTGGTCAGCGCTTCCAACCGCTCCAACGCGTATTGCGGTTTGATGGTGGCGGTCGCGTTTTTGTAGGCCAGCGATTTGACCGCGCGCCAGGCTTCGATCTGCTGCCACCATGTGGCGACGCCGGGCGCGATGGTTTTTGACC
>CALCPC010000814.1 GCA_937900975.1 uncultured Paracoccaceae bacterium | reverse complement strand
GCGGCTGGATAAGGTCGGCGAAGCGGCCGTCTTGCGCGAAACCTCCGTTGTGTTCGCGGCAGTGAGCGGCTGGGTGGTCTTGCGCGAGACGGTCGGCTGGCTGCGCGCGGGGCTGATGGGGTTGATCGCGGCGGGGGCGGTTTTGGTGGAGATCGGAGGCTAGGCATGGCGGAGAAAGAGCTGAACCCGGGGCTTAGACTGGCGCTCGATCTCGGACCGGTCGGGGTCTATTTTGCGGCCTACTATTGGTTCAAGGATGCGCCGCTAAGCTTTGCGGGACAGGCGTATTCGGGCATCGTTGTGGCGACGGCGGTGTTTGTGCCGGTTATGCTGGCGGCGCTTGGTTTGACCTGGGCCCTGACCCGCAGCTTGCCGCGGATGGCGGTTTTCACAGCGATCATCGTCGTGGAGTACGGGGGGCTGCCAGTCTGGCTGAACGACGAGACATTCACCAAAATGCGCCCGACCGTTGTCTACAGCATGTTCGCGGCCATCCTTGGCTTTGGCCTTTGGGCACAGGGGCGGTCCTATCTGGCGTATCTGATGGGCGCCTTGGTGCCGCTGACGGCGGAGGGCTGGCGGATTTTCACCCGCAACTGTGTCTGTTTTTTCGGCTTCATGGCCCTGTTTAACGAGTTCGTTTGGCGGGTCTTGGGGGAAGAGGCTTGGGTCTGGCTCGACACGTTCGGGCAGCTGATCCTGACGTTTTTGTTTTTGGCGACGCAGTATCCTGTGTTGCAGCGTCACAGTTCCGAGGATGAGTAACGCCCTTCCGCTGCGGCGCGCGGCGGTCCTGGCGCGACACCCAACCCGATCGTCGGCGCGCGCGCCACACCCCCGCCCGCCCCGGCAGCGCGCCCGCCCGCCCACCCCGCGCTGCCGGGGCGGGCGGGGGTGTGGCGACTAGGACGGCGCCAGGGCCCGCGGTCTAACACGCGCGCACCGCTGGGTTAGAGCATTTTCCGTTCAAAATGAGTCAGTCATCATCAGAAAACGCGTTCAAGATCAGCATCCTGCTGATCTTGAGACAGCGATTTCTGATCCAATGTGAACGGAAATTGCTCTAGCGAGATTGCGCGGCCTCGATTTCTGGGCGGAGAATGGCGTTCAACACGCTTTCGGTCACAGGACCTGGAAACCGGAACGTGATCGTGCCGGTCGCGTCGACAACGAAGGTTTCGGGCACCCCGTAAAGGCCCCAATCAAGGCCGGTGCGGCCCGTCAGGTCGGCGGCATGCGCCGAGAAAGGATCGCCGAGTTCGGCGAGAAACCCAAGCGCGGGATCGGCCCGGTCTTTGTAATTGACCCCGATGATCGGGATCCCCTCTGCGGCGAGCGTTTCGAGCATCGGATGCTCTAACCGGCAGGGGCCGCACCAGCTGGCCCAAAAGTTCACCAGTTTCACGCCCGGCGCCTGAAGGTCGCTGGCATCCGCCAAGGCAAGGCTGCCCAGCGGCGTGTCCGGCAGTGCTGGCGCCGCTTTTTCGATCAGCGCCGATGGCA
>CALCPC010000813.1 GCA_937900975.1 uncultured Paracoccaceae bacterium | reverse complement strand
GATCTGTCGTGAATCGTCGAGATCGGATTGCGTTACAATGATCTCGTCAACGATTCCGGCTTCTTTATAAACCGTAAACAACTCTTCAGTCAGGCGTTTCAAACCTTCCGCCCGCCACGTGTTCCCCGCATAGGAACTGGCATAGCCAATCGTCCACGGGGCTTCGGATCTTGGTGCCCAATCGCGATAGGCAGAGGCGCCGACGGGTTGACCTTCGTCGACGCCCTCATAGGCGCTGGCAGTTTCCGCGGGCAACGTGCCGACCACACTATGGCCGTCAGCAAAGGCGGCGAACCCTGCTATGGAAAGCGGCATAACCGCAAGAAGCGACCGCACGGGTAGTCTCATCATTTCTCCTCCCAAAGTATCTGTGCCAGCGATTGCATTGCCGACTTGGATCCATGGTGCTGTGAGTGGGAGAAGTCAGGAAGGTATCGCATGGATATGAGAGATATAGGCTGCTCCTATACCCATCTTCGAACCAGCGAGCCTTCCCAAAATAGGTGTTCGTAAATGTCCCAAACCCACGGCAAAGGCCTGCGGATCAAGAGCAAGGCAACGGTCGGCCCCACGTCCGTCTTCTGGCGTCCCCCATCGGGTGGTCGATTGCTAGCGCCGTTTTAAAAGTGCCCCGGGTCGTCGGTTAGAAAGGGACCCACCTGTGACAGTTCTCTCAAAAAAGATGGGGGGCAGATGGCAACAGAAGAAGATGTCATGGAGATCAGAGTATTGCAGCGAAGGGGTCTCAGTATTCGCGGTATTTACCAACAACTGAAGAGGAGCCGTAAGACGGTTCGCAAGTGCCGCGAATTTGGAGACGCTGATTGATTGCCACCAGCGGTTCTTCGCAGGATGGACGGCGTGCCGGATACGATCCTCTTTGACAGCGTTTGTTGAACCGCCATCGGTCCAAGGACGATGGACGCGAAGACGGTGCTGATCGCGGCCGCCGATCTAACCCTGTGGGACTGCGACGCAACCGGCACGTGCAAGAACGGTTTCGGGGCGGCCTGGACGTCAGCCCAAATTGACCGGGATCGGCGGCGATTTCTGCCATTGTTCTGAACGATCTGGCGCGGGTTTACCCGGGCATCGAGGTCCGGATTGGCGGCGCGACGCTGGCACGGCAGCAAAGCCAGGCATCGCTGGTGTCGCGGCTTTGTCAGGGGCTTGTCGGCGTTTTTACGGTGCCGGCGTTTCTACACGATGCCGCTTCTGACCATGCGTTCGCGCTGATCGGCGCGATCCTTGGGCCTTGGGCGCATGGCATGATGGGCGGACAGAAAACCTGCGCCACATCCTGCAGATCATTTCCCCGACCTTAACTTCAACCCTGTATCCCCGGTGCCTGGGTCAAAACTAAGGCCGGCGATGCAACTAGAGCGGTTTCTCCAGTCCTTTGCGCGCATGACGCAGGACAATGTGGTGGTGATCCACAGCCCCGCGCCCGGGGTGGAGGGCACCATTGTGTGGTGCAACGACGCGCTTTGCGCCCAACACCTGATGCGTGAGGACCAACTGCTTGGGCAGCCGATCTCAATTCTCTTCGATCCGCACCATTACAAGAAAATGGTTGAGGAAATTCGGCCGAATATTATCGAAGGGACGATTGGGGCAAATTCCGAGGCGCTTTGCGTGCGGCGGGAAGGCACGACCTATTGGGGGACGCTGCAGCTCCTATACACACCCCGCGACGCAACGGGTGGGCGGCTTTCAGCCGGGATCATCCGCGACATCTCCGAACTGAAGGAGCGGGAAGCCGCGGCGGCGGCCGCGCTTGAGCAGCGTGAGGTGACGGCCCGGCGGGCCGAGGCGCTGTCGTCGCGTCTGGCGCTGGCCATCGATTCGCTTGAGGCGCCGATGGGCATCTGGAACAAAGACCGGCGGCTTGTGATCTGCAACAAGGCGTTCGGCCCGCGCTTAATGGGACGCGATCTGCCGACCGAACCCGACATACACTACACCGAGTTTGTGCGCGAAGCCGCCTATTCCGGCAACTTCCCCTCTGCCGCGGGCCAAGAAGAGACCTGGATCGAGGCCGCCGGCGCCGCCATCCT
>CALCPC010000812.1 GCA_937900975.1 uncultured Paracoccaceae bacterium | reverse complement strand
GGGATAAACGACTTTGAGGCGCCCCTGCAAACTGTGGTCGGCGTTCACTGTGGCGGCAACGGCATTCACAAGATGCACGATCTCTTTGGCCAAGTGATAGCCGGGCGCGGCCTTGCCGCCAAAGATCTTGACCCGCGGCGTCCAATCGGCGTCGGGCGCCTCCCGCATCGCTTGCCACAGCGCGATGGTCTCCAGCACGTTCATCAACTGGCGCTTGTACTCATGAATGCGCTTGATCTGGATATCGAACATCGCGGCTGGGTCGATGGTCTGGCCCATTTCGTCGGCGATCCACGCCACAAGCGCTGTTTTGTTGGCAGCCTTGGCGGCGGCGTATTGCTCTAAAAATCCGGGATCATCGATATGGGCGTCGAGATCGGCAAGCCGACCCAGATCCGCCTGCCAACCGTCGCCAATGGTTTCGGTCAGGATGCGGCAAAGATGCGGGTTGCAGGCGACCAGCCAGCGGCGCGGCGTGACGCTATTGGTCTGGCTGACGATGCGGTCGGGGTGGAGGGCGTGAAACTCTCGAAACACTGTCGTCTTGACCAGGTCGGTGTGCAGCGCCGAGACACCGTTCACGCGGTTGGCCATCGCAAAGGCAAGATCGCCCATGTGAACGGCGCCGCCCCGGATCGTCGACTGCGTTCGCCGCGGGTGGTTGCGCGCGTGCCAATCGTCGATCTGCTCGATCAGCCGCATGTGGCGCGGCAGAAGATGCCACATCAACCCCTCCGACCAGGTTTCCAGCGCTTCCGGCAGCAAGGTGTGGGTGGTGTAGTTCAGCGTGCGCTGCGCCGTTTCCGCCGCCGTGTCGAAGGCCAGCCCGTGCTCATCATGGAGCAGGCGGACAAGCTCTGGCCCCGCGATCGCGGGATGCGTGTCGTTTAGCTGGATGGCGACCTTTTCGGGCAGTTTGCGGGGGTCGTCGTATTCCGACAAGAACCGGCGCAGGATGTCCCGAACCGAGGCGGCCGAGAAGAAATATTCCTGCTTGAGCCGCAACTCCCGCCCACGGTCGGTCGTGTCGTCGGGATAAAGCACCCGGCTGATCGTGCGCGCCTCTGCCTCGGGCTCTGCCGCGGCGGCGAAATCGCCCTCGTTAAACCGGCGCAGATCGAACGCCCGGACAGGCTTTGCCGCCCAAAGCCGCAGCGTGTTGGCCCAGCGGCCCTGCCAGCCGATGATGGGCGTGTCATAGGCGCGCGCGATCACGGCATCGCCGGGGCGCCAAACCGCGCCGGCCTTTGTGGTATCGACCTGGCCGTAAAAACCGATCTCGTAGGAAACCTCGTCGCGCTCGAACGCCCAGGCGTTGGGCTGGCTTAGCCAGGCCTCCGCCTCCTCCACCTGCCGGCCTTCGTGAAAAGACTGGCGGAAAAGCCCGTGTTCATAGCGGATGCCATAGCCCATCGCTGGGCAGCCAAGCGTTGAGAGACTGTCGAGAAAACAGGCCGCAAGCCGTCCAAGCCCGCCATTACCAAGGGCCGCGTCGGGTTCGTCGGCCATCACGGTCTCAAGCGAAAGACCCGCGTCCTCACAAGCGCGGCGCGCGGCCTCCTCCAACCCCAGATTGATGATCGCATCCTCCAAAAGGCGGCCGATCAAAAACTCCATCGAAAGGTAGTAGACGCGCTTTTTCTTCTGCGCATAGGCCGCGCGCGTCGCTTCGAACCAGGGCGCTACGATCCGGTCGCGCACGGCCAGCGACAGCGCAAGGCGCCAGTCGCGGACCTGTGCCGTGGCAGGGTCCTTGCCAAAGGAGTATTGAAGATGCCGCAGCATCTCTGGGCCGAGCGAGAGGTTGACCATATCCATTTCACGTGCCTTTCAGCGGCGCTGGTGCTGCGGGGCGCGGCCCCGGCTTTCGAGTGACCCCAGAGGACCCCCCCTCCCCTCACATCCCCAAAGCTTCGCGGTAAAGCTCCAACACGGCCTCTTCTTCCGAGATTTCGGCCGGGTCTTTTTTGCGCAAAGCGATAATGCGGCGCAGGAGCTTAACGTCGTAGCCGCGGCCCTTGGCCTCGGCCATCACCTCCTTTTGCTGGTCGGCGATG
>CALCPC010000811.1 GCA_937900975.1 uncultured Paracoccaceae bacterium | reverse complement strand
GATTGTGCCCGCGCCGTCGCGCTGCCCGTCGATAAAGGTGCCGTTATACGTGGTTCCATCGGCGTAGGTCGCGATCCCCTCGCCATGGCGCAGCCCCTCCTGCCATTGGCCGGTATAGGTGAACCCATCCTCATAGGTCATGGTCCCGAACCCGTGGTTGCGGGAGTTCTTAAATTCCCCTTCGTAGACCAATCCGTTGGCGTAGCGGGCGATCCCCTTCCCCTCGATCACACCTTCGACCCAATCGCCTTCGTAGGAGGATCCGTCGGCATAGACGATCTTTCCCCGGCCATCGGCGACATCGTTGCGGAAGGCGCCCTCGTAGATCGAGCCGTCGGGGTATGTCACGCGCCCCTCGCCCTCAATCCGGCCTTCAAGCCACGCGCCTTCGTAGCGGTAGCCATCGGTGCCGATAAACACGCCATTGCCCGAGCGTTGGTCGGCGCGAAACCCGCCTTCATAGACATCGCCGCTGGCATAGGTGACAACGCCTTCGCCCTCACGCTGCCCATTGACCAAGCTGCCTTCGTAACGGTCGCCATTGGCCTGGACCAGCACGCCTTGGCCGTTGATTTGCCCGCCGGACCAAGCCCCGGTGTAGGTAAGGCCATCGGGCATGATCAGCTTGCCAGTTCCGGCGCGCACACCTTGGCTGATATCCCCCTCATAGATGGCGCCATCCGGATAGGTGATCTTGCCGGCGCCGTCTTTGATCCCATTGACCCACGTGCCTTCGTAAACAAAGCCATTGGGTGAGGTCATCGTGCCGTTGCCGTGGTGCACGGCGTCGCGAAACGCCCCTTCGTACCGGACGCCATTGGCGTATACCGCAACGCCGTTGCCGCCGATCTTGCCGGCGACCCAGTCGCCCTCATACTGACCGCCATCGGCGAACACGATGCGCCCCTTGCCCTCGGGCCGGCCGTTGACGAACTGACCGGTGTAGACAGAGCCATAGGGGAACTTGGCCATGCCTTGCCCCTCAATCCGGCCCTCAATCCACTCCCCTTCATATTCATAGCCATTAGGCAGCGTGTATTTTCCGATGCCGTGCTGTTTGCCGTCCTTGAACTCGCCGGTATACACACCGCCAGTGTCGTACTGCTTGGTTTGGATATCGGCATCCTGAGCCGCGGCAGCTGTCGCAAAAAGCCCCATCGCCAGGGTCAGCGAAATCTGTCTAAAGTTCACCGCAAAAGTCCCCAATCATCGTCCCCAGACATACTTGCCCCGGGTGCCTCGTGTCGCGCGGCCGTCTTACACTGTTCCGAATTACGCGTGGTTGTCCCGGATACTCTCGCCGCAAATTAGGCGCCGCCCGCAAATATGACAATCCTTATCAACGTGTTCTACGGCTGAATGTGGCCACCACATGGCGGGGGCAAAGCACTTGTGCGGCACCGCGAACCCCTTGCCGTGCTGGGGACTTGCATTATAGCTCACGGCGGGCAATCGGAGACCGCGCGCCATGGCAGACCGCTTTCGCATCACGCTGGCACAACTAAACCCTGTGGTCGGCGAGCTGTCCGGCAACGCGGCGCGCGCGCTGCAGGCGGTGGAGGCCGGGCGGGCGGCGGGCGCCGAGCTGGTGGCGCTGCCCGAGATGTTTATCACCGGCTACCAGATCCAGGATCTGGTGCAGAAACCCGCCTTCGCGCGTGCCGCCTTTGCGGAGGTGGAGGCGCTGGCCAAACGCGCGGCCGGCGGACCGGCGCTGTTGATCGGCGGCCCCGTGTGGGAGAACGACGCCCATTATAACGCCTATTTTTTGTTGCGGGACGGGCGGATAGACGGGATTGCGCGAAAGCATCACCTGCCCAACAACGCCGTGTTCGACGAAAAACGGCTTTACACCTCTGGCCCCATTTCTGGGCCCTTCGGCCTTGGCGATATCCGCATCGGGACGCCGATTTGCGAGGATAGTTGGCACACCGATGTCGCCGAGACGATGACCGAAAGCGGGGCAGAACTGCTGCTGATCCCCAACGGCTCTCCCTACCACCGCAACAAATTCGATCTGCGGATGACGCATATCGTGGCGCGGCTGGTCGAATGTGCGGTGCCGATCATCTACCTCAACATGGTCGGGGCGCAGGACGATCAAATTTTCGATGGTGCCTCCTTTGTGCTCAATCCCGGCGGGGAGATGCCGGTGATGCTGCCGCCGTTCGACGAAGCGATGGAGCATGTGGATTTCGTCCGGGGTCCCGAAGGCTGGCGGGCGGCACAGGGCACACGCGCGCCGCAGCCCGACGCGTGGGAGCAGGATTATCGCGCTATGGTTGAAAGCCTGCGCGACTACCTCGGCAAATCGGGGTTTTCGCGCGTCGTGCTGGGTCTTTCGGGCGGAGTCGATTCGGCGCTGGTCGCGACCATCGCCGCCGATGCCCTGGGACCGGAGGCGGTGCATTGCGTCATGCTGCCCTCTGAATACACGTCCGAGACGTCGCTTGAGGATGCAGCGGGCGTCGCCCACGCGCTGGGCTGCCGGCTTGACACGGTTCCGATCAGCGCGGCGCGCAGTGCCGTGACCGAAACACTGGGGCCGATCTTTGACGGCCGCGCACCGGATGTGACCGAAGAAAACATCCAGTCGCGGTTGCGCGGCCTTTTGCTGATGGCGCTGTCCAACAAATTCGGCTCCATGCTGCTGACCACGGGCAACAAGTCGGAGGTGGCGGTGGGCTATGCGACGATCTATGGCGACATGGCCGGCGGCTATAACCCGATCAAAGATCTTTACAAAACCCGCGTGTTCGAGACCTGTCGCTGGCGGAATGCCAATCATCGGCCCTGGATGAAAGCCCCCGCGGGCGTCGTCATCCCGCCCCGCATCATCGACAAGCCGCCCTCAGCCGAATTGCGCGACGATCAAAAGGATGAGGACAGCCTGCCACCCTATGAAGTGCTTGATGTCATTCTGGAAATGCTGATCGAAGAGGACGCGAGCGTGGCAGAGATCGCCGATGCCGGTTTTGACCGCGAGACAGGGAAGAAGGTGGAACACCTGCTTTATATCTCCGAATACAAGCGGTTCCAGGCGGCGCCCGGGGCGCGGCTGACGGCCAAGGCCTTTTGGCTCGACCGCCGTTACCCCATCGTGAACCGGTGGCGGGACGGGGCGAGCAACCGGTAACGCCCCGGGGACCCTGCGCCGCTCTGCCCCATCCCGGGTTTGATGCGCGGGGGCTTGTGCGTCACCGTCCGGGCGCTGAGCGCTTGGTTTGGCTGCGGCGGCTTGCGGGGTTGAGCGTCACGCGGCGCCGCGTCACGGTTGTGAAAACTCCAAAGGGCGCTTCGATGACAGCACGACACTTCACAGTCGCACGGGTGCGTGAGATTTCACTCGGCGTCCAAGCCTACATCTTTTTTCTGATCGCAACCGCGTTGCGCACGTTCACCCATGTCGGCCCGACCGACACACTGCCCCGCGCCCTGGTCGTGCCGATGATCCTGGGGCTGTTGATTTTCCCTTTCGCCTGGGCGCGGATCCCGCCCTTGATGGCGATCACGCCTGGCTTTTTTCTGCGCCGCGAAGCGCGGGTAGAGCTGCACGGCGCTGGGCTGATCTACTATTTCGACGGGGTAAAGCGGCCGCTGTTTGTCGATTGGCCGGATTTGATGCGTCTGGAACGGACCAAGCTGGGCTTGGTGATCGAAACCAGGCCTGGCGCCATCCTGACCGACGCGATGCCGCGCTATCAGGCCCAGTTTTGGCGCGAGCGGACGTCGCGTCCGATACGACTGGGGTATGTCGAGGCGTTTCGCCCCGACACCCAACTTACCCCCTGCTTGGCCGCCGCGATGGCCGCTGGCGTTGCCGTGGTCGGGTTCGAGGACGATGATCCGGCCGTCGAAACGGGCGCCGCCGCCCTGCGGCGACGCCCGGCGATCAGCCCAGCATCATCTGATAGCTGACCGGCGTGTACTGAAACCCATCGCCGCGGGCGGAGACATAGCCCATCCCGGGGAACGGCATGTGATAGCCGACAAAGGGGATCTTGTCGGCGGCAAGCATGCCGAGCACCGTGCGGCGGGCGGCGGCCGCTGCAGCCTTGTCCATATCGAACCGCACCTCCCAGTCCGGATAGGCAAGCGACCAGACATAGTGGTTGGCAAGATCGGCGGTCAGCAGCAGCTGTGCGCCATCGCTTTCCAGCATATAGGTCGTGTGACCCGGCGTATGCCCGGCGGCCACCATCGCCGTCACCCCAGAGGCAACGCTGCCGCCGTCTTGAAGGAACGTCACCCGCTCGGCCAGAGGACGGACCTTGCCGGCAAAACCCTCGTTGTCGGTCTTGCTCCAGGCATCGAACTCCGCATCCAGCGTGTAATAGGCGGCGTTGGCAAAGGTCTCTACCCCATCGGCCGAAAGCCCACCGATGTGATCGCCATGCATATGCGTGATGACGACCTTGTCGATCTGATCGGGGCTGTACCCCGCGGCGGCAAGGGCACTGGTGATGCCGGCCGGGTTGAGGCCAGTGTCAAAGAGGATGAGTTCCGCGCCGGTGTTGACCACCGTGGGCGTAAAGAAGAACTGTACCTTGTCGTCTGGCAGGAAGTTGGCGGCAGAGACGGCAGAGAACTCCTCCGCCGAGACGTTCATGCCGAAGATGCTTTGCGGGTCTTCCACCGTGCGCGAGCCGACCAAAAGGGTCGTAACCTCGAACCCGCCAAGCGCGAAGCGGTTGTGCGTGGGCAAGGTTGCGCCCTGCATCGGGGCGTCTGCCAGGGATTGGCCACCGCCAAGTCCGACAGCGAGGGGGGCGGCGCCGCCCGCCAGCAAAGCGGAGCGTCGGGTAAGGGATGTAGACATGTGTTCTGTCCTCCTGTTGGGTGCCGCGTGCTGGCCCATATGTCAGCGCGGGCAGCGCGTCTGGACCGGCCAGCGGGCCAGGACCGACGCACCTTACGGGCCAGATAAGAACGCAAATCGGTCTGTCCAATCGCATCTGCGTGTTGGCGCCGGTTTTCCGCCCCAGATCGGTTTGGCTTGGGTTTGATGCCCGCGGCACCGAAAGGCCCCGCGGGCGGCGCGCTTTCGCCCCGGCCTTCTGCGCAGCCGTGCTAAGTCCACCAGGGATCGATGGCCGCGATCTCATCATCCGACCAGCCGAGATGATGGGCAAGCTCGTGAACATAGACATGCGCCACCAAATCGGCGAGCGAGACATCCCCGCGATCCCGCCATTCGGCCAAAATCGCGTCGCTGAACAACCAGATCACATCGCCCGAAGGCACCGCGTCCATCACCGATTTTTCGGGCAGCGGCGTGCCCTCGTACAGCCCAGTCAAGTCGAGCGGATCCGCGATGTCGAGCGCGTCCAGCATCTCGTCCGTAGCACGGTCGAGACAGGCCAGACCGACCTCGCCCGCCAAGGCGCGAAACGGTTCGGGCAATGCGGCGCGCGCGGACAGGGCCAACCGCTTTACTGTTTCGACATCAAGTTGTTCCTTTGGTGACATCTTTACCCTGTCATGGCTTTTCTGGCGGCCTCACGAAATCATGTCTTAATCTGTCACTTTCATCAATTAATGGCCAGTCAGGGTGATGCATCCTTCCATCATTGCGGAGAACGCATACTCTGACCCCGAGGCAGAAAAAAAGGCGAGGGGCCGGCGAACCGTCCGAGCAGGCGTTGCGTTGTACCCAGGATGAGAGTGAGGAGAAGACAGATGGCAGATGACAGATCGCCAGCCCCGGCCCCGGTGAAGGCGCCGAAGCCCGAGGTTTCGGAACGCCGTGCAGCAGGTGCCGAAACGCCACCGCCCCGCGACGTGTCAACCGGGGCTTTGGAACAGAACGGTCTGCTTTTCTAACGCGCCGTTTTGGCGGTGTGGACAAAGCCGCGCCGCCATGCGACGTCTCGCCAGGAAGGAGAGCGTCGCCCGATGACCGTCACCCGCTTTGCCCCCTCGCCGACGGGCTTTCTTCATATCGGCAATCTGCGCGCGGCGCTGTTTAACTGGCTGATTGCGCGGAAGGCGGGTGGGACGTTCATTCTGCGCATCGACGACACCGATGCCGAACGCTCGGAGGCGCGTTTCGTCGATGCGATCCGCGCCGACCTGGAATGGCTCGGCCTGACCTGGGACCGTGAAGTGCGCCAGTCAGAGCGGCTCGGCGCTTATGAGGCGGCAGCAGAGCGGTTGCGCGCGGAAGGCCGGCTTTGCGAGGCGTTTGAGCCGCCAGCAGAGCTGGATCTCAAGCGTAAAAAACAACTCAATATGGGCCGCCCGCCGGTCTATGATCGCGCCGCGCTGGATCTGTCTGCGGCAGAGCGGGACGCGCTGCGGGGTGAGCGGCGGGGCCACTGGCGCTTTCTGTTGGAGCGGGAGCGTATCGTTTGGGACGACGCCATCCTTGGCCCGCAATCGGTGGATGCGGCGTCGGTGTCGGATCCGGTGTTGATCCGCGGCGACGGGCAGATGCTTTACACGCTCGCCTCGGTTGTCGACGATACGGAGATGGGGATCACGCATGTCGTGCGCGGGGCCGATCACATCACCAACACCGCGACGCAGATCCAGATCATCGCGGCCCTCGGCGGCAGCGCGCCAGAGTTTGCCCACCATTCTTTGTTGACCGGGCCGGAAGGGGAGGCGTTGTCAAAACGGCTGGGCAGTCTTGCTTTACGCGATTTGCGCGCAGCGGGGGTGGAGCCGATGGCGGTTCTGTCGCTGATGGCGCGGCTCGGCTCTGCCGATCCGGTGGAGTTGCGCGCCGATTACACGGCTTTGATCGACGGGTTCGATCTTGGCCGGTTTGGCGCTGCGCCGACGAAATTCGATCCCGCGCTGCTGCCCAGCTTGTCGGCCAAGGTGCTGCACGCGCTGCCGCTGACGGCGGTGGCGGGCGAACTTAACGCGCTTGGGGTGCCGCCGGCGCTGCAGCCGCAGTTTTGGGCGGCGGTTGCCGACAATTTGGAACGGCGGTCGGATCTTCAGGTTTGGTGGCAGCTTTGCACCGAGGGTGCGGAACCTGTGATCGACCCGGAAGACACCGCGTTCGTGGCCGAGGCGATGACCGCTTTGCCGCCACGCCCCTGGGATCAGACCACTTGGGGCACTTGGACCGGGGGGTTGAAAGCCGCGACCGGGCGGAAGGGGCGGGCGCGTTTCATGCCGCTGCGCAAAGCGCTGACCGGCCGGGCGCACGGCCCGGACATGGCGCTGCTGTTGCCGCTTTTGCAGCGGGTCCCGGGACCTGGGGTATGAGCAGCCCGGCAGTCTTCCTCGAAGGCAGCCTGATGCGCCATGTCGTTGTGATGTCCGTGACCTCGTCGCTGGGGCTCGCCGCGGTGTTCCTCGTTGATTTTATCGACATGGTTTTCATCTCCATGCTGGGCCAGGCAGAGCTTGCGGCGGCGGTCGGCTATGCCGGTGCGATCCTGTTTTTCACGACATCGATCAGCATTGTTCTTGCGATTGTTGCCGGCGCCCTTGGTGCGCTGGCGCTTGGCGCGGGCGATGAGGATCGGGCGCGGGTGATTGCGACCCATTCTATCGTGGCCGGCGTGCTGGTCTCCATCGTCTTCGCCGCGGTCATCTGGACGTATCTGACCCCGTTGACCGCGCTGATCGGCGCAAAGGGCGAGACGCTGCGCCTTGCCGTCGGGTACCTCTCGATCATCATCCCCTCGATGCCCATTCTGATGGTGGCCATGGCCGGGGGCGCGATCCTGCGCGCCTATGGCGATGCGGGGCGGGCGATGAACGCGACGCTGGCGGGCGGCGCCGTCAACGCGATCCTCGACCCGATTCTGATCTTTGGGTTCGGGCTTGATCTGACCGGGGCCGCGCTGGCCTCGGTCGCGGCGCGGATTGCGATCATGGTGGTGGGTCTGCGCCCGATCATCCGCCACCATGGCGGCTTTGCCCCTGTGCGCCCACGGGCCTTCGTGGCCGACATCTGGCAGATGAGCGCGATTGCCTTCCCAGCGATGGCCACCAATGTCGCAACGCCGGTCGGTACTGCCTATGTCACGCGCGAAATGGCGCAGTTCGGCGAAGGCGCGGTTGCGGGCATGGCCATCGTCGGCCGGCTGACGCCTGTCACCTTCGCCGTGGTTTTCGCGCTGTCGGGGGCTGTCGGGCCGATCATCGGCCAAAACTTTGGCGCCGGACGCTTTGACCGCGTCCGCCGGGCCTTTATCGATGCCGTGATCTTCGTCGCGCTTTACGTTGTTTGCGCTTCGCTTGCGCTTTTTCTGTTGCGAGAGCCGATCGCCGCGCTGTTTGAGGCTGAGGGGGATGCCCGCGCGCTGATCTATCTTTTCTGCGGTCCGCTGGCGCTCGCCTGGTTTTTCAACGGTGTGATTTTCGTCGGCAATGCGGGCTTTAACAATCTCGGCCATCCGTTGCAGTCGACGGTCATCAATTGGGGGCGGCACACGCTTGGCACCATCCCGCCGGTGATGATCGGGGCTTGGGCGCTTGGCCCGTCGGGGGTTTTGATCGGGCAAGCGGCGGGGGGCGTGGTCTTTGCTGCGCTGAGCTGGTGGATGGGGATGCGGCTGATCTCACGCCTTGAAAAGGGCGAGGCCGACCGCCGCGACCGCCCCCATTTCTCACACCGCGCGCGGCTGATGCAGCTTTTCGACCATCGGAAGTAATCGGTCGGCAAGGCCCAGCGCTGCGCCCTTTCTCGGCTTGGCGTCGCCGAGAAAATCGACAACCGCGCTGTGGGTTCCGCAAGATCCAGATTTTCGGCGCGTAATCCCAGCGCGTTTAGGGCGCCCGGCATCGGCACTCGGCGCCATCTGCCGCCTGCAAACGGCACCACGGCCAACGGCCCTATAAAAAATCGAAATCCGACGCGGTAATCAGCGTCGCGTCCACCCCGAGAAGCGTGATCGAGACTGTGCCAAACGCGATCAGCGTGTCATCCCCCAACGCCGAGATGGCAAGGTCGCCGAAGCCAACAGCGCCCTCGCCCCGGATCCGAAGCAGATCCACCGCATCGTCGAAATCGGTCACAGTGTCGGCGTGGTCGAAAAGCTCGAACACAAAGATATCGGCGCCCGCATCGCCGGTCAGCATATCGTTGCCGGCCCGACCATGGATCCGGTCATCGCCCGCCCCGCCAAGGATGAAGTCAGCGCCGTCGCCGCCGAAAAGCATGTCGTCGCCCCCGCGGCGC
>CALCPC010000810.1 GCA_937900975.1 uncultured Paracoccaceae bacterium | reverse complement strand
TGTTCAGGGGATCGATGGTCGGATTGGGCTTGGTTTCAGCCTGGGCCGTTAGAAAGGTTGCCCAGATTTTCTGACTGGTGTCATAGACTTCGGTCATGTTGTGGGCAAAGGCTGCACCCTGCTCGATCAGGGTTTGATCGGTGTCCTGGCTCATGCGTTCCCCCCGGTGTCGCGGCTTCTGCTTTGGCTTTGCGCGCCCTGGGGATTATAAGGGGTTCAGCCAAATATTTGAAAGCCCGCGGGTATGAGAAATGCGCTTCCTTTGCTGACGCTTTCGGTGTTGGCCGGCTGTATCGCGCCGCCGCCAGGCCCGGCGCGCGACTGGCTGGAAGCACCGCGCCCCCCCGACGCGGCCTTTCCGGCGCTTTTGGTCCAACCCGATCTTATCGCGGCGCTGGCACCGGTGACCCAGACTGCGCCCGCCGACCCACTGGCCGCGCGGGCGGCGGCGCTGCGTGCGCGCGCCGCGGATCTTTCCGCGCAAGTTCTCAGCGAGGAGGAGCGGCGCGCGCTGAATCGGGATATCGCACCGGTCGCCGCCGACGGCTAACGCGCCGCTGGCCCCCTGGGGAGAACGGCGCAGGGCCGGCGTATCGAACAACCCGGCGCCGGCCAGTTAGAACCGCGACGGTGGCGCGGGTCACAGGCCGCTGCAGGCATCACCAAGGATCTGGCGCAGTCCGGCATGCTCCGCTAAAACACGGGCCACGCCGCACGAGGATGCCCCCCATGCCCGAAGACTTTTACCGCATCAAACGCCTGCCCCCTTATGTGTTCGCCGAGGTCAACCGGTTGAAGGCGGAGTATCGGGCGGAGGGGCGCGACATCATCGATTTCGGGATGGGCAACCCCGACATGGATACGCCGCCGCATATCGTCGAGAAGCTGATCGAGACGGTGCAAAAGCCCCGGACGCACCGCTACTCCGCCTCCAAGGGGATCCCGGGTCTGCGTCGGGCGCAAGCGGGCTACTATGCGCGGCGCTTTGGCATCACGCTTAACCCCGAGACCGAAGTGATCGCGACCCTCGGCTCAAAAGAAGGGCTGGCCAACCTCGCCATGGCGATCACCGCTCCCGGCGACGTGATGCTGGTGCCCAACCCGTCCTATCCGATCCATCCCTATGGTTTCATGATCGCCGGCGGCACGCTGCGCCATGTCCAAACGCTGGAGGACGGGCGCTTTTGCCCGGAAAGCTATCTGCGCGCGCTTGACCGGGCGGTGACGCATTCGGTGCCGAAACCCGTGGCGCTGGTCGTCAACTTTCCCTCGAACCCGACGGCACAACTGGCCGATCTGGATTTTTATCGCGCGCTTGTGGCCTTCGCCCGCGCCCACGACATTTGGATCCTGTCCGATCTGGCCTACGCCGAGATTTATTTCGACGCCACCCCGCCGCCGTCGATCCTAGAAGTGCCGGGCGCCAAGGACATCGCGGTGGAGTTCACGTCGCTGTCCAAAACCTACGCGATGCCGGGCTGGCGGATGGGCTTTGCGGTTGGCAACGAACGCCTGATCGGGGCGCTGACGCGGATCAAAAGCTATCTCGACTACGGCGCGTTCACGCCGGTTCAGGTGGCCGCTGCCGCCGCGCTGAACGGGCCCGACGATTGCATCGACGAGATCCGCAACACCTACCGCGCCCGCCGTGATGTTCTGGTGGAGGCGATGGCCCGCGCGGGCTGGGACATCCCGCCGCCGCCGGCCACGATGTTTGCTTGGGCGAAACTGCCGACACCCTTTGCCGATGTGGGCTCGATGGCGTTCTCAAAGATCCTTTTGAAAGAGGCGGGCGTCGCCGTCTCTCCGGGCGTTGGGTTCGGCGAGTATGGCGAGGGCTATGTCAGGCTTGGCCTTGTCGAGAACGAGCAGCGGATCCGCCAGGCCGCGCGCGGGATCGCGCGGGTGTTGGCGCGGGCCGACGGTCTTATCGCCGCGCATCGCGACACCGCCGCCTAAGGCGGCTTTGCCATGGCTTGGGACCGAGAGCGCGCACGCGCCGAGACCGCCTGGACCAACGAGGATCTCTGCCGCCGCGAACCGACGCTTGCAGCCCTTCGCGGCCGGCCGATCACACTCGACCTCCTATTTCGCCCCGATGGCGGCGCGCCCGAGCGGTTCATGAAGGCGCTGGCGATGTTCGGCTATCTCGGCGTCGAAGCGCAGGATGAGACCGGGCCAAGCGTCGAGGTCACTGTCGAGGCCGTCGCCTTCACGGCCGAGGCCATCTGGCAGCACGAAGACATCACTGCCCGCATCGCCGGGAACAACGGCTTTGCGCCGGATGGCTGGGGTTTTTTTGAGCCTGAGGACGGCTGAGCCCCCCAAAGCCGGGCTTTTGGCGGTGAGGGACGGCGCGGCCGCCGCCAGACCCCGCGAACGGCGCCAAAGGGCCCGAGCGCCGCGAAAATCCCGCACCCGCCCACGGCCCCATTGGCGACAGCCTCTCCGCCCGCCACGCGACGGGATTGCGGAGCCTTTGCCGCGCACTTAAGAAGCGCGGGACCCGTTCTGAGGAGCCTTCATGTCCACCCCGTTTCGTATCGCCATCGCCGGGCTTGGCACCGTCGGCGCCGGCACCGTCCGTCTGATCGCCGAGAATGCAGACCTGCTGGCCGCCCGCGCCGGGCGCAGGATAGAGATTACGGCGGTTTCGGCGCGGACCCGAAGCGCCGACCGGGGCGGCGATCTTGCGCCCTTCGCGTGGGAGGATGACCCCGCGGCGCTGGCTGGTCGCGGAGATGTCGATGCGGTGGTGGAGGTGATCGGCGGCGTGGGCGGCGCCGGCGAAGCGGCGGTGCGGGCGGCGCTGGGCGCGGGCAAACCGGTTGTCACCGCCAACAAGGCCCTGATGGCCGAGCACGGTCTTCAGCTTGCCAAAACGGCCGAGGCCGCGGGCGTCGCCCTGCGGGTCGTTGCGGCGGTGGCCGGCGGCATTCCGGTGATCTAAGCGCTCAGCGAGGGTCTGGCGGCGAACCGCACCCGCCGGAGCATTGGTGTCCTGAACGGCACCTGCAACTTCATCCTGACCGAGATGGAGGCGCGCGGCGCGGCCTATGGCGACATCCTGGCCGAGGCGCAGCGTCTTGGCTATGCCGAGGCCGATCCCGCCTTCGATGTCGGCGAGATGGATGCGGCACAAAAGCTGGCGCTGCTGGCGGCCGTGGGCTTCGGCGCCTGGGTGCCGATGTCGGCGCTGAACGGCGAAGGCAGCGCCGCCGTCACGCTGGAGGATATCCGCACCGCGCGCGACCTTGGCTTTAGCATCAAGCTTCTCGGCACGGCAGAGTGGTCCGGCGCCGCACTGGAGGTGCGCATGCAGCCCTGCCTCGTGCCCGCGGGCGCAGCGCGCGGGCTTGTCGAAAGCGTCACCAATA
>CALCPC010000809.1 GCA_937900975.1 uncultured Paracoccaceae bacterium | reverse complement strand
CGCCGCTGCGCGAATTTGTCGAGGACGCGACGGCGCTGCGCCCCGGCGATCGGGTCATGACCTCGGGCGATGGGGGGCGTTTCCCGGCCGACATCTTGATCGGCACAGTCGCCACCGGCCCGGACGGTCGGCTGCGGGTGCGTCTGGCTGCCGATTATCGGCGGCTTGAGTTTATTCGCGTCCTCCGCCAGGCCCCGGGCGAGGCCATCGATGGGCCTGGCGCGCTGATCGGGCCCTCTTCGGCCATCAGCACCTTGGCGCCGCGGGACGGATTGGAATGATCCGCTCTGGCCCCTCTGCCGCTTTTCTGTGCATTCTCTATGTCTTTATGGCGGCGAGCGCGATCTTGCTGCCGCTCCTGCCGCTGGAGTTGACCGCGGACGCGCGCGCGACGCCCGATCTTTTGGCCGCGCTGACCGCCGCCTGGGTTCTGCGCCGCCCCGACAGCGTGCCGGTTTTCGTGATCGTGCCGATTTTTTTGATCGCCGACTTCATGCTGGGCCGCCCGCCGGGGCTTTGGACGCTGCTGATGCTGGCGGCGACCGAGATGCTACGTCTGATGGCCAGCGGCCAGGACGACCGGCCGTTTTTGATCGAATGGCTGAATTTCGGGATCATGCTGGCGCTGCTTCTGGCGCTGATGACGCTGATCCTCAACCTCTCTTTCGCGCCGCACCCGCCGCTGGGCCGGGTGTTTGAGCTTTTCACCGGCACGATGCTGGCCTATCCGGCGCTGGTTTTCGTGCTTTACGCGCTGCTTCGGGTGCGCGCGCCGCAGGCCGCCGCACGCTCGGCCCGGCTGGGGCGGGTTGGATGAAGCGGGGCGCGATCAACCCGCAGGCGCGGCTGACCCGCCGGGGCTTGATGCTGCTGACCGCGCAGGTCGGCATTATCGCGGGCCTTGGCTACCGGATGCGGGAGCTGCAGGTTGAGCAGGCCGACACGTTCCGCCTGTTGGCCGAGGAAAACCGCATCAACATCCGCCTGATCCCCCCGGCGCGCGGCCTGATCTTCGACCGCAATTCTGAGCCCTTGGCGATCAACCGCCAGAACTATCGCGTCACACTGGTCCGCGAACAGGCCGGCGACGTGACGGCGGTGCTTGCGAAACTGGCGCAGCTTATCCCGCTCGACCCCGACCGATTGGAGAAGGTTGAGCGTGAGATCCGCCAACGCTCGGCCTTTGTGCCCGTGACGGTGACAGAGCATCTGACTTGGGACGAGATCGCCCGTGTCGCGGCCAACGCACCGTCCCTGCCCGGCGTCACGCCAGAGGTTGGGCTGACCCGGTTCTATCCGCTTGGCGACACGATGGCCCATGTGGTGGGCTATGTCGGACCGGTCAGCGACCACGATCTTGGCAAGATCGACGACCCCGACCCGCTGCTTCAGATCCCCGATTTCCAGATCGGCAAAACCGGGGTTGAGCAGCGCCAGGAACGCGCGCTGCGCGGTGCTGCGGGCAACAGCCGGATCGAGGTCAACGCGATGGGCCGCGTGATGCGAGAGCTTGACCGCGCCGAGGGGACGCCCGGGCGCGACTTGCATCTGACCATCGACCACGATTTGCAGTCTTACGCGCTGCGCCGGATGGGCGGGGAAAGCGCCTCGACCGTGGTGATGGATACCGAAAACGGCGATATCCTGGTCAGCGCCTCGTCCCCCTCCTTCGATCCCAACGCGTTTGTCTTCGGCATTTCGGTCGGCGACTGGAACGCGCTGTTGAACCACACCTATCGGCCGCTGTCGAACAAGGCCGTCTCTGGCGCTTATCCGCCGGGCTCCACCTTTAAGATGGTGGTGGCTTTGGCGGCGCTTGAGGCCGGCATCGTCGGGCCGGAAGAGACCGTCTGGTGCCCCGGCTACCTAGAGCTTGGCAACCGGCGGTTCCATTGCTGGCGGCGCGGCGGCCATGGCCACACCAACCTGAACGAGAGCCTGAAGTTTTCCTGCGACGTCTATTATTATGAGGTCGCGCGCAAAGTGGGGGTGGAGCGGATCACCGAAATGGCGCGCCGGCTGGGCCTTGGCATCCGCCACGACCTGCCTATCCCCGCGATCACCGAAGGGCTGACGCCGACCAAGGCGTGGAAACAGCGGGTCCACGATCAGGCCTGGCTGGTGGGCGATACGCTGAATGTGGGTATCGGACAGGGTTATATGCTGTCCTCCCCGCTGCAATTGGCGGTGATGACGGCCCGCATTGCCAGCGGCCGGCAGGTGTCGCCGCGGATCGTCCGCGCGGTGGAGGGTCGCCCGGTGCCAGAACCGCCGCAGGCAGCCCTTGGCCTGTCGCCGACGCATCTGGGATGGGTGCGGCGCGCCATGTACGACGTGGTCAACAACCGCCGCGGCACGGCCTATAAATCCCGGATTGCCGACGCCCCGAACCGGATGGCCGGCAAGACCGGCACCAGCCAGGTGCGCATCATTACCGCCGAAGAACGCGCGCGCGGCGTCTTTCGCAACGAGGATCTGCCGTGGGAGCGGCGCGACCACGCGCTTTTCGTCAGCTTCGCCCCCTATGAGGCGCCGCGCTACGCCATTGCTGTGGTTGTGGAACATGGCGGCGGCGGCTCCACTGCTGCCGCGCCCATCGCGCGCGACGTCATAATGCGCTGTCTTTACGGCCCGCGCCCGCCATTGGCCGCTTATCCGGCCAAAGAGCGGGAAGATATCAAGCGCCAGCGCGCGTCCGAGCCGGTGGTCGATCCGATCACCCCACGCCCCCGAGACCGCGCATGACGCTGATCGACCGCAGCCAGCGACCGATGCCGACCGGGGCTGCCAAAGTGCTGCACATGCACTGGCCGCTGATCCTGCTTTTGATCGCCATTGCGGCGATCGGCTGCCTTATGCTGGTCTCTGTCGCCGGTGGCACGCTCGACCCCTGGGCGCGGACGCAGATGATCCGCTTTGCCATGGGGCTTGGCGCGATGTTCGCCATCGCCCTGATCCACATCCGTTTTTGGCGGTCAATGGCCCCGCTGGCGTACATCGGCGGTCTTATCCTGCTTTTGGTCGTGGAGTTTTTTGGCAGCGTCGGGATGGGCGCTCAACGCTGGATCGACCTTGGGTTTATGATGCTCCAACCCTCGGAGCTGATGAAAATCGCGCTCGTGATGATGTTGGCGCTTTATTACGATTGGATCCCGGCCGAGAAAGCCTCCCATCCGCTTTACCTTCTGCCGCCGATCCTGCTGACGCTGATCCCGATGGCGCTGGTGCTGAAACAACCCGATCTCTGCACCACAATCCTGCTGGGCGCTTCGGGGGCGGTGGTGATCTTTATGGCGGGGGTCAGCCTTTGGTATTTCGCCGCCGCCGGCGCGGGCGCCGTCGGTCTGGTCACGTTGGTGTTTCAGAGCCGCGGGACAGAGTGGCAGATCCTCAAAGACTACCAATACCGTCGGATCGAGACCTTTCTTGACCCCTCGCTCGACCCGCTCGGCTCTGGCTATCACATCACACAATCCAAGATCGCGCTGGGCTCGGGCGGGATATCGGGGCGGGGGTTCATGGAGGGGACGCAAACGCGGCTGAACTTCCTGCCCGAAAAGCACACCGACTTCATCTTCACGACCTTGGCGGAGGAGTTTGGCTTCATCG
>CALCPC010000808.1 GCA_937900975.1 uncultured Paracoccaceae bacterium | reverse complement strand
TGATGAGTTTTGCCGCCGAGGAGGCCGCTGAAATGGGTCTGAAAATCGGCGACCGCATGACGGTCAACATCCTGGGCCGCGACATCACTGCCGAAATCGCCAATTTCCGCGTTGTTGAGTTCCAGAACATGGGCATCAATTTTTTGATCGCGCTGAATGCGGGCGCGCTTGCCGGCGCGCCGCACACCCATATCGCAACCGTCTATTCGGGGCCCGAGACCGAGGCCGCGCTGTTGTCTGAGCTGTCCGATGCCTACCCCAACATCACCGCCGTGCGGGTCAGGGACGCGATTGCCCGCGCGACGGAGGCGTTGGATGGGCTGTCGACGGCCACCCGCTATGGCGCTGCGGCGACACTTCTGACCGGGTTTATCGTTCTCATCGGCGCCGCCGCCGCGGGAGAGCGGCGGCGGGTTTTCGAGGCTGCGGTGCTAAAGACGCTTGGGGCCACGCGGCGGCGGATCTTAAGCTCCTTCGCGCTGCGCTCTGCGATGCTGGGGGCCGCCGCCGGCGTCGTTGCGATCACGGCCGGCGGGCTTGCGGGGTGGGGCGTGATGCGCTTTGTGATGGACAGCGCCTACACGTTTGAGCCGGTCTCCGCGGTCCTGATTGTCGCGGGCGGCGCGCTGGCCAGCCTTTTGGCGGGGCTTGCCTTCGCGCTGCGCCCGCTGGCGCTGCGCCCTGCGCGGGTTTTGCGGGCGCGGGATTAACCAGCTTACGGTGCAGGATGCCGCAGGGGGCGATTAGGGGGCGAAAATCCTTGAAACGCCCCCCGCGGCTGCCAATATCTACGACAGTCCGGCGGCGACCGTCGCCGGTGAACGGTCAACAATGGAGGGTTTTGATGGCCGAGTTTGAAGCTGTCCGCCGAGCCGGTTCCGGGGTCCGCACGACGGAGATCGATGCCGGCCTGCGCGCTCACATGAACAAAGTCTACGGGCTGATGTCGATCGCAATGATCGTCACTGGCGCCGTGGCATGGGTTTTCGGCGTCGACGCCGCGAATGTCGTCAATGGTCGTGAGACCGGCCTGATCCCGCAAGGGATTGTCGAGGCGATCTATTTCTCGCCCTTGCGCTGGGTGATCATGTTCGCGCCGCTGGTCATGGTGTTTGCCATGGGTGCGATGGTGAACCGCATGTCCGAAGCCGGGCTGCAGTTCTTTTTCTACGCCTTCTCGGCGGTGATGGGGCTGTCGATCTCGTGGATCTTCGCGGTCTTCACTGGCTACTCGATCGCGCAGACCTTCTTTGTGACCGCGATCGCCTTCGCGGGCCTCAGCCTCTGGGGCTACACGACGAAGAAAGACATCTCGGGTTGGGGCAGCTTCCTGATCATGGGTGTGATCGGCCTGATCGTGGCCAGCATCGTTAACATCTTCCTGCAGAGCCCTGCGATGATGTTTGCGATCTCCGCGCTTGGTGTGCTGATCTTCGCCGGTCTGACCGCCTATGACACGCAGCGGATCAAGAACGAATATCTGATGATGCGTGATGGCGGCGGCGAAGCCTATCTTGGCAAAGCCGCAATCATGGGGGCGGTGAGCCTTTACATCAACTTCATCAACCTCTTCATGTTCCTGCTGCAGTTCCTCGGCGACCGCGAGTGACGCAACGGGCATCCGACGGAAAGGGCCGGCCACGCCGGCCCTTTTTTTGTCGCGAAACCCGCCCGGATGACCAGTCTCTAGCGTCCGCTGTCCAGCGTTCCGGGGAATATCTAAGCCATCCAGAACCCCATACCGCATTGAAATCTTTGATTTCAGGCCGCTTTATGAGGTTCAGGTTTTTCGCAAAACGCCTCAGCGCAACGGACGGTGAAGTTGGATCGCGGGGAACACGATGCCAGGGCGCAGGCCCACGGTCACATCGCCAAGCGTGCGAAATTTTTGCGACAGGTAGAACGGCACAGCCGTGCGCGTCGACAGACAGTCGAGCGCGGTCAGCCCCGCCTCTGACGCCGTTGCCACAACGCGCGCCATCAGCGCCGCGCCAACACCCTGGCGCACAAAGGCCACATCGGTCGCGAAATGGCGCACATGCCCCCAGCCCTGCCGCCGGTGCTTGGCGCCAGGACCGCGCGCCGACCAACCCCCGGCCCCAACAACCCGACCGTCCGCCGTCTCCGCAACGAAATAGGTGCCAGAGGACAAGAGGTCGGGCTGGGCCCGCGCGATCAGCGGCACGGCCATCACCATGACAGAGGGCGGATACGCCGATTTCAGAAGCTGGCGGTAACTGCGCTGCAACAGCATATCGCCGGCCGACAGATCGGCCAGCGTCGATGCCCGCACCAAGACCTGTGCCGCCGTACCGTCGCGCCCGGTCATCGCGGACCGGGACCGGGCTGGCAAGACTTATTTAATCTTGCCTTCCTTGTATTCGACATGCTTGCGCGCCACCGGATCGTATTTGCGGACGACCATTTTCTCCGTCATCGTCCGCGCGTTCTTTTTGGTCACATAAAAATGACCGGTGTCCGCCGTCGAGTTGAGACGGATTTTTATGGTCGTCGGCTTCGCCATCCTGTCCGCTTCCTGTGGCGCCTGGCCACGCTTGAGCTGTGTGTGAGCACAGGCAATTCCCACAGGCCGGGCCGCCTGTCAAGGCTGGGCGGGTCAGAGTGTCAGAAACTCCGACCGAGACACCCCGTGGCGAAAAAACGGGACATCATGGCGGGCGTCGGGGTCGGCCACATGCTCGGCCAGCGTTGCCATGACCACGCGGGTGACGAAGGGAAGGTCCAGCGTTCGGGCCTCGGCCAAGCTGACCCAGGCCAGATGCGACAGTTCCTGATCGGCCTGGCTAAAATCGTCGGCATCCCCCGCGATCTGGGCGGCATCGGCCAGAAAGAACCGCGCATCAAACCGGCGCGGCCGACCGGGCGGCGTGATGGCGCGGAAGATAAACCGCAGCGTCTCGGCCGCGGGCACATGCCCGGTTTCGTAAAACCCCGCCCATCCCTTGGGCGGCGCAGGCGGCGGCGTGCCGGGACGGGCGAGGCGCAGGCCCGTCTCCTCCCACAGCTCCCGGATCGCGGTCGCGGCCAGCGTCGGCCCGATCCCATCCGGCGCATGGCGCGCCAACTGCCTGACCATCGCGGGATCGAGCCCCGGTGTCAGCGCCACATCGGCATCCGCCGGATCCACCCGCCCGCCGGGAAAAACAAATTTCGAGGGCATAAAAACCGCCCCCGCCCCGCGCTGGCCCATCAGAACAGACGGCCCGTCCGCCCCCTGGCGCAGCAAGATCAGCGTTGCCGCGTCGTGAATCGGTTGCGGGTCAGGGGCATCGGCCATCCCGGATTAGTAGGGATCGCCCGCGCTGTCGTCCAGGGGCCGTCGCGGGCCGCCAAAGCCGTGCATCCGCTTGGCCCATTGAAAGCCCACGAAAACGCCTTTCAGCCGTGGCAGCAAAAACAGCGAAAGCACTGTAAAAACCGCCGAGAATCCGATGGCCATGACCCAGGCCGCGGGCCGAAACGTCTCGAACACAAACAGCATCAGCGGCGCCATCAGGTGCCCGGCGATCATGATCGTGGCCCAGGCCGGACCATCGTCGGCGCGGTGATGATGCAGCGCCTCGCCGCAAACCGGGCAGGACTGCCGCACCTCAAGATAGCGTCCCATCATCGGGCCGGTGCCGCAATTGGGGCACGTCAGACGCCACCCCCGCCACATCGCGCGGCGCGGGTCGCGGGGCTCGGTCTCGGCACCCGATGGCAGGCTGGTGGATGAAAACGGCATGGGGCCTCCTCACACACCCTCTCTAACGCTTTTCGCGACCACCGGAATGGGACAAGCTGGCTTGCGGCGCGATGTCGCTTGGCCAGAAAAGCCATGGACCATGCGACGGAACCCCGCGCGTGCCGCGTATCAAGATCACGAAAGGCCGCTGGAGAGCGCGTCCTAAGACAAAAACACGGCCCCGGCCGTCTATTGAGGAGAAAAACCATGACGGGACCTGTCCGCACATTTCTGACCGCAACGCTTCTGACAGCGGCCCTTGCCGGCGGCGCGGTGGCGCAGGATGCCTCTGCGACGTTCCGCACCGCCGACACGGACGGCAGCGGCACACTGAACAAGGCCGAGATGGACGCGCATCTGCAGGCGGTGTTCGCGGCCCGTGACAATGACGGCGACGGCGTGATCACGGCCGAGGAAATCGCCTCGGCGCTGCCCTCGGGCGCGGCAAACGGCCGTGCGGAGCGGATCGAAGCCATGGTCTCGCGCCGCGACAAGAACGGCGACGGCGGCATCGCGTTCGATGAGCTTGTGCCGGCGGGCTATTACCAGCGCGCCGATGTCAATCAGGACAACGTCGTCAGCCGGGATGAGTGGGACGGTCTGCCGCTTGGGCCGTTGTTCAAAGGTGGGCGCGGCTAGGCCGCGGGCGACGCCTGAGCAATCTGACCGCCCGCATCTTGCATGACCGATGCAGCCCGTCAGTTCGAGCAGGACAAGCGCCTGCTCGACCGGTTCGTCCGCGGCGACGCGCGGGCGGCGGAGGCTTTAACGGCCGAGCATCTGCCGCGCTGCCTGGCGCAGGCGTTTCGGATGCTCGGCTCCCGCACGGAGGCGGAGGACGTGGCGCAAGAGGCGATGCTCAGGTTGTGGCGGATCGCCCCCGATTGGCGCAGCGGCGAGGCGCGGATTTCCACCTGGCTCTACCGGGTGACGGCCAATCTGGCGACCGACCGGCTGCGCCGGCGGCGGAAAAGCGCCTCTATCGACGACATCGCCGAACCCGCGGACCCAAGCCCAAGCGCGGAGGCGCGGCTGATGTCCGAGGATCGCGCCCGCGCTTTGGCCGCAGCGCTCAACGCGCTGCCCGAAAAGCAGCGCATCGCCGTGACGCTGCGCCATGTGGAGGAACGCGGCAACCCCGAGATCGCCGAGATTATGGCGCTGTCGGTCGAAGCCGTCGAAAGTTTGATCGCCCGCGGGAAACGAAAACTCCGCGATATCCTGGCCGCGAAGGCCTCAAGCCTCAATTACACGGATGAAGAGACATGACCGGATCCGATCAGATGCCCCCCCTCTCCCCCCGCGAAGACCTTGAGCTTGAGGCCGGCTTCTCGGCCCTGCGGCGGACCGCGCCGCGCCCGTCGGACGCGCTTTACGCGCGCGTCCTGGCCGATGCCGCGATGGTCCAGGGGCAGGCCCGCCAGCCCGGTTTGGGCGCACGCTTGGCGGCGGCTTGGCGCACGATCGGCCCCGCCTTTGGCGGTTGGCAGGGGGCGGGGGCCGTGGCCGCGTCGGCTGTTCTTGGGATCATGGTTGGATACTCGGCCGCGGATGAGGCGACGCTTTGGTATGCTGGCGCCGCGGTCTATGAGGGGGGGCTCGACGATCCGCTCGCCCTCCTGCCGGTTGAGGGATAGCGCATGGCAAACACACCCGCAAAAACGGCCCGGTGGGTGACGATCCTCTTGGTCGCTTCGGTCTCGCTCAACGTTGTGGTGGCCGGGCTGGCCACCGGCGCGCTGCTGCGTGGACCGGCCCCGTGGAGCCCGCCACCCCCCGGCCCGGCCGCCGAAATCCGCGTGTTGGAGCGGGCGCTGCCCGAGGAAGACCGCAAAGCGTTCCGACGCAAGCTGGTTTTGGGGGGACCGGAACTGCGCCGGGCGGCACGAGAGTTGCGGACGCTGCGGGCCGCGACCGTGGAGACACTGAAGACAGAGCCGCTGGACCTGGCGGCGCTCGACGCCATTTTCCAGCGCCAGCAAACGCTGTGGGCTGAGATCGGACAGGGCGCGCAAGCCGCACTTTTGGAGCATGTCGAAACCATGAGCCCCGCCGAACGCGCCGCTTTTGCGCAAAACCTGGAAGAGTGGGCCGACCGACAGCGGCCCCAGCGCCGCTCACCGCAATCGGATTGAGCCCGGCATTTGCGTCGGTCCGGCGCGGTCGGCAGGGCCGCAGATGACGCGCGGCGCGCAGCGGGGCCGTGACAGGTCCCGGCGCCGCCCATCCCGCGTGACCTGCGTGACCCGAGACGCGCCACAGGGCCCATGCGGCCTTGCGGCTGCAAGACCCTGCCGGGCCGGTCAGGCGGCGTGCAGGCGCACGCAATTGCGGCCCGCGGCTTTACTGCGGTAAAGCGCCGTGTCCGCCGCCGCGATCAAACGCTCGGGCAGCCATGCCTGATCTTCGGTTTGCAGGGCAAACCCGACGCTCATTGTCAGGTGAACCTGTTGCCCGCCGCCAAGCGGCACCGGCGCCGCGCTGATCGCCCTGCGCAGCGTCTCGGCCAAGACAGAGGCGCGGGGCCGGTCCGTATCGGGGCGCAGCAGGCAGAACTCCTCCCCCCCATAGCGGACCAAAAGATCGGTCGGCGCGGCGACCGCCTCAAGCCGCTGCGCGATCTCGCGCCGCACGCGGTCGCCTGCGGGATGGCCAAAGCGGTCGTTGACGGCCTTGAAATGGTCGATGTCCAACATCATCAGCGCCGCCAACCGCCCCTCGGCCAAGATCCGCGGCAGGTGGATGTCGAGCGCGCGGCGGTTGCGCAGCCCCGTGAGCGGGTCGAGATGGGCCAGCCGCAGATCCCGGTGCAAACGCTGGCGCAATGCACAAAGCGCGGCAGTCCGGGCCAAAAGCGCCGCGGCGCGCGCCGAGATCTCGGCCGCGCTCATGCGCGGCAACACGATGTCCGACGCGCCAAGGCGGAGGGCGAGGTCGATCCATTCGGCGTTTTGGTCGGGCAGCACGACAATGCGGGCCGCCGCGCGTGTCTCTTCCGCCGCGCCAAGCGCGGCGAGAAGCGGGAAGGCGTCAAGCCCTGCCGCCGGCGCGTGCTGGAGGATCACAAGTTCGGGCCGGGTTTTGCGCATTTGCGCCAAAAC
>CALCPC010000807.1 GCA_937900975.1 uncultured Paracoccaceae bacterium | reverse complement strand
CTGCTGATCTTGAGACAGCGATTTCTGATCCAATGTGAACGGAAATTGCTCTAAGTCGTGTGAAACTCTATGCGGCCCTTTTGGATCAACGCAGCGGTAAGACGGCCGGTTTTCCACGCACCGGTGTCGATCGAGATCCGGTTGTCGCCAACCAAAGGCAAGGCCGTTGTGACATGGCCTTGGACCGACCAGCCGCTGCGCCGCTGCGCCGGTGTCCAGGGTGCCGGCGCCTCTTCCACGCCGCGGCCCCAAAGCAGGGTCGCGGCGGGCTGGCGCGTGACCGGCCGCCGGCGGGAGCGGCCGGCGTGGCTGCAAAACAGATTGCCCGACCGAAAGGACAGCGGAAGCGCAGCAAGAAAGTCCTGCGTCGCTTCGGGCATCGCGAGGTCGAGCGCTGGTGCGGCGCGCGACAGCGCACGCATATCGGCGGCGGGCGGCGGTGGTGCGACGCCGAAGCTTTTGAGTGTCGCCCGACCGCCATGGCGCAGCCAAGCCCTGCCCAAGGTCGGGCGCCGCAGGAATTCAAGCAGCATCTGCTCATGGTTTCCGGCAAGCGGCGTGATCGGCAGATTTCGCGCAAGCATGAGCCGAAGATAGGCCAGAACGCCGGCACTCTCTGGACCACGGTCGACGTAATCGCCGAGAAGCACAATCTGCCCCCCCAGCCGCGCCGCCACGGACAAAGCCCAAGGCATCAGCCCGTCCAGCAGGTCAAGCCGGCCATGCACGTCGCCGATGGCGATAATCGGCGTCTCGGGCGACAGGCCGGGCGCGGCCTGCCAGGGGTGCGGCGTGCGCGCCCTATTCGGTGTAATAGCCCGATTTCCGGCCATAGTCGCCATAGTCCAGTCCATAGCCATAACGTTCCATCCGCTTTTGATCGACGCGGTTCAGGATCAGACCGGTCGGGCGCGCCCCAGCCAGGCGCAGCTCCTCCAACCCCCGATGCACCAACGCGCGGCGCGTCTGCTCCCACTGCACGGTGTAAAGAACGGCATCCGCAAAGGGCGCCACGATCCGGGCATCGGGCACGACCAGAACGGGCGGCGTATCGATCACCACATAATCGTATCGCTCCAAAGCCACGGCAAGAAAGGCCGGAAAGCGCTGGGTCGCGAGGATATCGGCCGCATTGGTCGAGGACGCCTCCCCCAACAGGACGTCGATGGAGAGGCCATCGGGCCGCAAAACCGTCTCATCGAGTTCAGAGAGCCCCGCCAGAACAGACAACAGCCCCGGCCGCGCCCCAAGGCTGAACATCGTGCGAAAGCTCTGGCGCCGGATATCGGCCTCCACCAACAGGACCCGCCGACCCCATGCCGACAGATTTTGGGAGAGGAGCGCCGAGGCGGTCGATTTGCCCTCATGCGGGACCGAGGATGTCACGACGATCACGCGCCGCTCACCCTCTGCCTTGTCTTGCAAAACAGCCGTGCGCACCCCCCGCACCGCTTCGGCCAGATGGGAGCCCGGCTTGCGAAGCGCGATGTCCAGCGGCGTGCGGCGCTTGTCCGCAGGTTCGGGCAATTGGCCAAGGACCGGCAGGTCGGTATCCGCCTCCAACTCCTCAACCGTGCGGTAACCCGCGCGCACCGCCTCGCGAGACACGGAGAGTGCCGCCGGCGCCAGCAGGCCAATCAGGCCGCAGACGCCAAGAACCAAACCCGTCGCCCCGCGGTCAGGCCCGCTCGGCGGCCGTGCCGGCGCCACAATCCGCACAGGCGGGCGCCCCGCCGCCACATCCATCGCGCGACCCGAAAGGTAAAGCGTTATCATACGGTTGGCGATCTGGCTGCTGACGGCCGGGTCGCGGGTGCGGACAGCCAGCCGGACGATACGGCTGTCGCCCGCACGGTCGACCTCGGCCCAATGCCCCAATGTCTCAACAGCACGGCGCGCGCCTGCCGCGATATCGTCCATCGCCGAAGCCTGTGCGACACCGATCAAGCGCCCAAGCGCAAGCGGCGGCGAAACGCGATCGAGCGCCGGGGCATGCGCAAGATTAAGGTCGCGCACAACGGCCGCCCGCAACGGCCAAGCCGACAAGCGCGCCACTTCGGTTCTGATATCGCGATCATCGGGGGATCGCATGGCGCTGGCCCCGATCTCGACCAAAACCTCCGCCGTCCAATGGCGCCCCGGCACCGCATCGAGGTAGAGCGCCCCAACCGCCAGGCCAACGCCCAGCCCCGCTAAACACCAAAGACGCACAGCCCAGAGCGCCCGCGCCAACCGCTCCGGCCACCGGATCGCCCCGCGACGAGACCGAACCGAGGGCGCCTGTCCGCTCATAAACAGCGCCGCAGTGAGTGGGAGAGTTCGCAGGTCACAGGGACTGTCCCTAATTTGAAGAAACTGACAGGCTAATTTGTCAAAAAAAGTGTTAAAAAATTCTTACATCCCTGGACCCGCATGGGGCCTTTGCAAACCCCATGGCTTTGCGTATCCAGACACGGGGCCCCGTGGCTCAACTGGATAGAGCAGTCCCCTCCTAAGGGACAGGTTGCAGGTTCGAACCCTGCCGGGGTCGCCAATACTACCTGAAAAATATGGCTTAATTTCAGCCTGTTGTGCAGAAGCGTCCAAAGACGCCCATTTCGGTTTCCGCCGAATTCCCCGAAAACGCCCGAAATCTCGTACAAAATTCGCACGTCCGTGCGGCTTTTGAGGCCATCTGATGAGCTGGCGGGTCGCGAATGCATGTGCGGAGCGGAAGTTTGGGAGTGCGACGCGCAAGCAGATCATCATGTTTCTTGCGGACAAGGCGTCAGATGACGGCCCCGGCATCTGGTGTTCGAAGGGGACGATCCAGCGGCATACGGAACTAGGCGAGTCTACGGTCAAGCGCACGCTCCGGGACTTCTTGAAAGAAGGCATCCTGGTCGAGACGGGTGCACGGGGCTGCAAGAACGGGTTCACCGTCGTCTACCGGATCGATCTGGCCCGGATCGAGGCGCTAGAACCGACCGCTGAGCCCGAGATCGAGACGGGGGCCACAGCGGA
>CALCPC010000806.1 GCA_937900975.1 uncultured Paracoccaceae bacterium | reverse complement strand
CGGGGCCGAAAGCCGGGCATGGGGGGCGCGGCACGGGCTGAGGCAGCCGCGCCGCGACGCGACCCTCGGGATCGATGCCGATGACCGCGCCGCCATCCCAGATCGCACACCAAAGCGTGCCATCGGCGGCCATGACGGCGCCATCCGGCGCGCCGTCCCCGGGCGGCAGCGCAAAATGGGGCAAGGGTTCGCCAATCGGCCATCCCGCCGCGTCCAGCGGCCAGCGCCAGATCTGCCCCGCGGCGGAACACGCGAAATAGGCCGTCCGCCCATCGGGGGCAAAAGCAATGGCGTTGGGGATCGAAAGGCCCCGCCGCAGTACCGTCAGCGTGCCAGCGTGGTAGCGGTAGAGCGCGCCCGCCCCAGGCTGCGCCGTCTTTCCCATCGTGCCGATCCAAAAACCGCCGTACCGGTCGGCGCGCCCATCGTTGCTGCGCGTGGCGCTGTTCTCGGCCTCCAAAGGGTGAAGGTCCTCGCACGTCCCGTCTTCGGCCCGAAACCGGCAAAGCGCGGTTTCGGTCGCCACCAAAAGGCCGCCATCCTCCAGCGCCGCGGCGGCAGAGGCCATCCGGTCCAAGGTCCAAGTCCGGTGTGCGCGGCCCGCCGCAGACAGCGCATGAAGCCGCTGGGCCAGGATGTCGAAGAACCAAAGCGTGTCGCCCTGCCACAGCGGTCCCTCGCCCAACCGGCAGCCTGTGTCGTGAAACAGTGTCATCCCTCTCCCATGCCCCGCGCGCCCTTGCCGGGCGTCTTTCATCCGGCCTAAGCTTTGGCGCATGACCCAGCCGCCGACAAGCCCGCGAACGCTGCAAGACTGGCTTTCGGTGCATCCCCAGGTCGCATCGCTGCGCGCGGCCGTCTACGATCTGAACGGGTGTCTGCGCGGCAAGCGGCTGTTGCCGGCCGCGCTCTCGGGGGTGGAGCGTTCGGGGCTTGGCCTGCCGCTGTCGGCCAGCGTGCAGGACATTTGGGGCCGCGACGTTTGGGACAATCCGATGATGCGGGCGGGCGATCCGGACGGGCAGGGCCGCTGGACCGGGCGCGCGCCGTTGCTGATGGATTGGCTGGCGGCCCCTTCTGCGCTGGTGCCGCTCCAGATGTATGATGTGGGGGGCGCGCCAAGCTTTGCGGATGGGCGCACCGTTCTGTCGCGGGTGCTTGCGGACTATAACGCGCGGTCGCTGACGCCGGTTGTCGCGACAGAGTTGGAGTTCTACCTCCTCGATGCCAGCCATCCGCAGCCCCGGCGCGTGGCCCCGGGCGGGCGGGTGTTGACCGCCGAGGGTGTTCTTTCCATCGACGATCTCGACCGATGCGAGGCGGTGCTGGCCGATCTCTACCGCGCGGCGGGCCCTGCGGCGCTGTCGCTTGGCGCCGCGATCTCCGAAGGCGGCGCGGGGCAATTCGAGGTGAATTTCGCCCATACCGGCGATGCTTTGGCCATGGCCGACGACACGATGATGCTGAAGCATCTGGTCAAGGGCATCGCGCGGCGGCACGGGATGACGGCCAGCTTCATGGCCAAGCCCTTTCTCGACATGGCCGGGTCGGGGATGCATGTCCATCTGAGCATTCTGGACGGTGCTGGCAGCAATCTCTTCGACGACCGCCGCGCCGATGGCGCCGCGCGGTTGGGGCATGCGGTGGCGGGGCTTTTGGCCGCTGCGCCGGGGACCGGGCTGATCCTTGCGCCGCATCTGAATTCCTACCGCCGGTTGGAGGAGGGCAGCCACGCGCCAACGACGCTGACCTGGGCCGAGGACAACCGCCTTGCCGCGGTCCGCATCCCCGCGGCCCGCGGCGCCGCGCGGCGGTTGGAGCATCGGATGGCCGGCGCGGATGCCAACCCTTATCTTGTGCTGGCGGTCGTGCTGGGCACAGCGCTGAAGGGGCTAGAGGCCCGCCAGGATCCGCCCCCCGCCACCACCGGCAACGCCTACGAAAGTGATGCGCCAGCGGTGCCAAGACGCTGGGGCGCCGCCATCGACCGGTTCGGGGATGGGCTGGACGGCATCCTGGACCCCGATCTGATCCGCGTCTTCCGCGCGCAAAAAATGCAAGAACGCGATCGCTTCGCGGCAGAGATAACCGACTATGAATACGCCACATACCTGGAATGCGTTTGATTTCAAAAACCGCATCGGCGGCCCCGCAAGACCCCGCTGGGGTCCCGCAACCGGCGTGACCTGGGCCGACCTGCCAGAGGGCGCCGGCTTATCCAGCGGCGGCATCCCGTGATGATCCGCCAGAAACCCGAAGGCTTGCCACCATGACCCCCGCCCAGCCGGCCGATTGGCCCCCGTCCTGGTATGCCGCGACCGCCGCGGACGCGCCGTTGCGCCCACCGCTCTCAACCGCTGAGGATGTTGACATCTGCGTCGTCGGCGGCGGCTATTCCGGTCTGTCCTGCGCGCTGACCTTGGCGGAGGCGGGCCACGCGGTGACGCTGGTGGAGGGGCGGCGGATCGGCTGGGGCGCTTCGGGGCGCAATGGCGGTCAGATCGTCAACGGGCTCAACGCCTCGCTTGACAAGATCGGGCGGCTTTACGGGCGGGGCACCCAGGCCTTTGTCGCGGGCCTTGTGCTG
>CALCPC010000805.1 GCA_937900975.1 uncultured Paracoccaceae bacterium | reverse complement strand
GAATTGGGCTGTTTCAGGACAATCCGGAACGTGAACGGGTCCACCACCTCGTAGCTTTCAAGGTCGCCCCACACCCATTGCAACAGCCCGACCGACCCGGGCTGGTGGAACTCAAAATCCGGGTTGGTCATGCGATCAAGGTTGAATTTGGCCGCCTCAGCATTCCACGGCTCGCCGTCGTGGAATGTCACACCTTGGCGCAGCGTGAACGTGTAGACCGTCTTGTCGTCGCTGATCTCCCAGCTTTCAGCAAGCGCTGGCACCAAGGGGGGTGTGGACACATCGGTTGCCAGCAGATCCTCGGCGACGAAGCCCTCATACATGTGCACCAGTGCCTTGAACGTGTTCCAGGTCGTCGAGATATGCGGGTCGAGGCGGGCAAGATCGGCTTCAATGCCGACGGTCAGTGTGGTTTCGTCGGCCATGGCCTGCGGCACGGACGCGAATGTAGACAGGGCGATCGCTGCCGCACCTGCAAGCAGGCTGCGCCGTGCGAGGGTGCCGATCTTTCCTAGGCGGTCGTTCATGCGTGTTCTCCTTTCGGTATGGATGCTTGGTGTGACGGGGCCTCCGCTTGCGGCAATTCAGCCGTCAGCGCGTCCCAATCCGGGGGCGCATCAAGGCGCAAGACGCCCCGCAAGAGGCTTTGCGTGTAGGAATGGGTTGGATCCGATAGGACGCTTTCGCTCGTGCCGCGCTCGACGAGGCGGCCGCGGTGCATAACCGCGACCTGCGGCGCCATGAGCCGCACAAGCTTGAGGTCATGGGTGACGAAGAGATAGGCGAGACGCCGGCTCTCCTGGAGGTCAAGCAACAGGTCAAGTATCTGCGCTTGAACCGAAACATCCAGCGCAGAGACAGGCTCATCGAGCACAAGGAACCGGGGTGACAGCGCCAGGGCCCGTGCAATCGCCACCCGCTGGCATTGCCCGCCCGAGATCTCGCCAGGGAAACGCGCCGCCGTGTCGGCACCCAGCCCGACATCGCGCAACAGCGCTGCGGTACGGTCGTCCGCTTCTGTGCCTCGGATCCCGGCATTTGCCAGCGGACGGCGAAGATTGTCGCCGATTGCACGCCGCGGATTAAGCGACAGCAGCGGGTCTTGAAAGACCATCTGAAATCTTTGGCGCGCCTTGCTGAGGGACCGGGGGCCGAGCTGGGCCAGATCCTGACCCTCGAACATCACGCGGCCGGCGTCCGGCTCAAGCAGGCGCATCAGAAGCCGGGCAACGGTAGACTTGCCAGACCCGGATTCGCCAACAAGGGCCAGCGTTTCGCCTTCGCGGATCGACAGGCTCACCCCGTCGACCGCCATGGCCCAGCGCGCGCGCATAAGCCCGCCCGTTCGGAAGCGCTTGACCAGCGCTTCGGCGGAAACCAGGACCGCGCTCATGGCGCCACGCCCTGTGAGCCGGTCTGCGCGGGTCGCCGCCGTGGCCGATCGGGGTCGGGAAACGCCGAGATCAGCGACCGCGTGTAGGGATGCGCCGGCCGCATCAGCACATCGTCGGCCGGGCCGGTCTCTTTGACTTTGCCGTCATGGACGACGACAACGCGATTCTCCTACGCGCGTACCACCGAGAGGTCATGCGTGACCAGCAGGATCGACAACCCGCGCTCGCGCTTTAGGCGACGGAGCAACGCAAGGATCCCAGCCTGGACCGCCACGTCGAGCGCTGTCGTCGGCTCGTCAGCGATCAGAAGAGACGGATCCCCGGCGAGCGCCAGGGCAATCGCGACCCGTTGGCACATGCCGCCCGACAGTTGGTGCGGGAAACTCGCCGCGACGCGGTCCGGGTCCGAAAAGCCAAGCGGCGCGAGCATCGCAGAGATGCGATTGCGCGCGTCGGCGCGCCTGAAGTTTGGATCGCAGGCGCGCAAAACGGCCGCGATTTGATCGCGTATCCTCAGTGCGGGGTTCAGCGAAGCCCGCGGCGTTTGCGAGACAAAACCGATCCTGCGGCCCCTGATCTTCAGGATGTCGCGCCGCGGGATCGCAAACAGGTTTCGCCCCTCGAAGACGATCGATCCGCCGGTCACACGGCCGCGCGGCGGCGTCAGGCGCAGAATTGAGAGTGACGCGACCGACTTGCCCGACCCGGACTCGCCCACCAGCCCGACAACCTCGCCGCGACCGATGGTAAAGCCCATGCCAGCGCAGGCCCGGACCGGTCCAGAGCGCGAGGGAAACTCAACGCACAGCCCCTCAACCGAGAGGAGCGGTGCCAAGGACGCACCGCCTGTCGTGTCGACTGTGTTGTCTAATGGCCGCCTGGCGTTCGTCCGCGCCGAGACCGCCAAACGATTACCCATAAGGAACACCGTGTGGCAAGGTTCGGCACGCCAACCTGTGAGAAATCGACTAGACGCTGGGGCGTGACGATTTCTGCGCTGTATCAATCATCATCGGCAGCATGTCGATTTCGCAAGAAAAACAGTAAAAGCGCAGATGTGAGGCCTTTCTCTGCGAGGTTTTTTGGCAAATCGCGATTGTTTTGGCCAATATTCAGGCACATTCGATGTCACAAACAGCGAATCAGCATCAATTCTCAACCGTATTGGAGAGTGCGACAGCCTGGGTTACGGCGCAGGTCAGCGAGTCGAGCAGGGGGACCGTCGCCCGATGTTTCAGCCGCGTGGCAAATCCGACCAGGCCCGCCCCGCCCAGGATTACCGATCCGGCGCCCGCCTCCGCAAGCCGGTTGGCGCAGTCGGCCACGGTCCTTTCGGCGGCAGTCGGGTTTGCTGCGATCTCGGCCCCGGTCAGTTCAAGCGTCTCCACCCCCGTCATGCGCACATCGAGGCCGGTCGTGGCGATGAAATCTTCGAGCATGGGCCCCCAGAAGCGGCCCCCCGTCACGATGCCAAAGCGCCGGCCAAGCTGGCATGCCGCGTGCGCCGACGCTTCGGCCATGCCGATAACCGGACAGGGGAGGAGCGCCCGTGCCGCCATCAGCCCCGGATCACCGACACAGGCCACCACAACGGCGGCCGGTGCCGGGCGTTCGGTCGCGATCTGGGCTGCCATGGTTGCCACCGCATGCGCAGCCGCCGAATAGGCCGGTGGGGTCGAGACATATGGTTCACCGAAGGGTGCCGTGCGCCCCATAATCCGGTGGCCCGGCGCAATCTTGGTGGCCGCGGCCACCATCCGATCCGTGATCTCCCCATTCGTATTGCCGTTGAGGAGCAGGATTTCCGCTTCGGCACGCTCTGCGTTCTGCATAGGGCATCCCATACCGCTTCTGGCTGATCTTTGCCGTATCGAAGCCCAGGTGTTGGTCTGAGTAAAGCGCGACCTCTCGGTTTGTTGCGGCGCCCTCGACCAGGTCGCATCAAACGGTCGTTCGGGGACAATGCCAGGGGTCTCTGCGAAGCATGAGCTGTCCAGGCCTACGCGCATGCCACCCGACGCGCCAGCATTGGGCGCCGCGCTTCATCGCTGCCCCATGCGCCCCTGCGCCACGCCTGACATGCCGCAAGCAAAAGATCGACCCTCAACCGCGCGAGCGTCGCCCGCTCTGACGCGCTGGGGCGCGAAGGACGAGGCCCTTTCGCGCAGTTTTGCGCACAACATTGTGCTAAATTTTCGGCACTAATGCGGCTCTTCGTCTAAAAAATGGACAACCCCCGAATTCTGCCCGCTGTCGCGCCTCTTGCGTTTGCGTTCACTGGTCCCCGGTCGTCAGGCTTGGCCGACAAAAACTGGGAGCGAACGTGCTTGGATCACTTCTTGAACTTGTCGGTCTTGAAAAAACCTACGGCGCGGTCGCTGCCGTGGACAAGATCGATCTTAAAGTTCCGGCTGGTGCCTATTGTTGCCTTCTCGGCCCCTCGGGGTGTGGGAAATCCACGACCCTGCGCCTGATCGCGGGGCACGACGACCCGACCAGCGGTGACGTCATGCTTGACCAGCGCCGCGTCACGCATCTTGCATCAAGCGCGCGCGGCACGGCTATGATGTTCCAGTCCTACGCGCTTTTTCCCCACATGAGCATTCTGGACAATGTCGCCTTTCCCCTTCGCATTCGGGGTGTGGCTGCTGCCGATCGCAAGCAGCAAGCGCTTGCGCAGCTTGAAATGGTCGAGATGGTGGAGCATGCCGAAAAAAGGCCGAACCAGCTTTCAGGTGGCCAGCAGCAGCGCGTGGCGCTGGCGCGGGCCTTGATTACGGGGCCAGGCGCGCGTTTGCTGGATGAGCCGCTCTCGGCACTCGATCCGGCACTGCGTGTGAAAGTGCGGGTCGAGTTGAAGCGCATTCAGCGCGAGCTTGGCATTACCTTCATACACGTGACCCATTCGCAGGAAGAGGCGATGGCGCTGGCCGATCTTGTCGTGATCATGCGCGACGGACGGATCGAGCAAATGGGCAATCCGGTCTCGGTCTTCGCGTCCCCGGCGACGTCCTTCGTTGCAAGATTTCTCGGCTCACACAATGTCATCGCGCAGGACGGCAAGCTTATCGGCGTGCGCAAGGATCACCTCAAACTACGGCCAGCCGGTTTGGGCCGGCTGCCCGCGCGGTACATCTCGACAGAGTACCAGGGCCTGCACTTTAGCATCCGGATGAAAGGTGAAGACGAAGAGGACCTGACCGTCCTGATGAACGAACCGCCCGAGGAGGGGATGAAACCCGGCGACCGGGTCAGCCTCGATTGGGCACAGATGGACGCCTACGAACTGGCGTCCTGAAACACCAAACAACAGGAGAGTACGACATGACGAAATTATCCAGTTCTGGACAGAGCCGACGCAAGTTTCTGAAGACCACGGGGGCGGGGATCGCCGCCACCACCCTGTCCGCGCCCTATCTGCGCGCGCAGGAGGCCACGACGCTGCGCTATCTTGGAACGGCTGTGAACCAGCATCAGGCGATTGCGGATCGGGTGATGGAGGACCTTGGGATCACGTTGGAATTCATCCCCGTCACGACCGACGAGGTGACCAAGCGCGCTGTGACCAAGCCCACCACGTTCGACATTCTCGACATCGAATACGCCTCGGTGAAAAAGGTCGTCCCATCAGGCAACCTTTTGGGCATGGACATGAACCGCATCGATCTGGCCGACCAGATCACGCCGCTGTTCACGGTGGGTGAGATCGACGGCGAAGCCGTGGGTGATCAAGGCACCGCGCCGAAAAAGGTCCAGTTCCTGAAGGGCGCGGAATCGAAGGACTTCGCGGA
>CALCPC010000804.1 GCA_937900975.1 uncultured Paracoccaceae bacterium | reverse complement strand
GAACTTACCGCCGGCGTGAAGCTGGGTCATGATGACCTCAGCCGCGCTGACGCCCTCTTCCTTATGGATGTCAACCGGGATCCCGCGTCCATTGTCGGACACGCTGACGCTTTCGTCGCTGTGGAGCGTCACACGCACCGTGTCGGCATGGCCGGCCAGCGCCTCATCAATCCCGTTGTCCACGACCTCATAGACCATATGGTGCAGCCCAGAGCCGTCATCGGTGTCGCCGATATACATGCCGGGGCGTTTGCGCACCGCTTCTAGCCCCTTGAGGACCTTGATCGATTCCGCACCGTAATTGCCCTGCGGCTGCTCTGCTTCGGCCATGTTGAACATTCCCTTTTTCAGGGGAGATTCTATGCGTTGACGACAGAAATGTCACGCTGTAGCACGCGCAGATTCGCGCATATTTATTGTTGTTTTCCAAGGTATTAAGTTTTTGACCGAGCCGCGTTCGCCAGGTCGGTCTTTGCAGAGGGTGCCTGTGGATAAACCTCAGGATAACCCGATGAAGACGCCCACGCCGATCAGAAGTATTCCCGCCGTCAGATTTGTGCGCGCCAGTGCCCGCGGGCTTTGCAAAAGGGCGCGGATCCGCCCGACCAGCACCGCAAGCGCAAGATTGCCAAGCAGCGGCACCAAGGCCGACAGGCCGCAAATAACAGCGATGTCAGCCGCGGTCACAGCGCCGAGGTCAAAGAATGTCGGCAACAGGCCCATGTAGAACAAAATCGCCTTAGGATTGCCGAGGATGACAAGCAGACCGGCGCTGAAGCCCGCCCAAAGCCCGGGCGCGGTCAGGCGCGGGTTTTCCGCGATGCTCGCCGTCCTATGCCGGATCAAAAGAAGTCCCATCGCGATAAAAAGAACGGCGCCGGCAAGCCGCAGCACCGTCAGCACATCCGCATAGATGGAAACGAGGACGCTGACGCCAAGAATGGCCAACAGCGGCCACAGGACATCGCCAACCACCACGCCCATGGCAAGCGGCCAAGCCGCCTGGACGCCACCCGAAAGCGTGCGCGCCAAAAGCGCGACCCAAACCGGCCCCGGTGTCAGGAAAAGAATGAAAAGCGCCCCGGCATAAAGGGCAAGGTCGCCAACGGTAAGGGTCATGGGCTCAAGAACCGATCGCGCGTGCGGATGTCCAGCGCCGAGCTGGAAAGGCGCCCCCAGCGCGCCGAAACTGCGGCAGCAAAGGCACGGCGCGCGGCTTGAGATCCCAATGCGGCCGCCGGGCTTGGTATCGCGGTGACAAAGGATTGGAAAACACTGCTTGAGAAGCAGCAAAGCCCTGGTTTTGGGTGGTATTTTTGAAAGTGTGATCGCCTGGCGTTGACCGAAAAGCACACAGAAGGGCTGCATCCACGAACCGTCGCCCCGGCGTCCGAAACGGGCCTTCGGCATGGCGCCTTCGGATCGGACCACGTGGGATCGGGTCTGGCGTTTTAAGCGCGTGCGATGCGGGCCTGATAGTCGGGGATAGTCAGCACGCGTTAGGCTGGCTGCACCGTAGAGACGCCGTCATCCTCCCGCACCGCATAGCGCAAAGCGGCGTCGCCAAGTGCCTCAAAAAGGCCCGCGCCGGTGCCCGTCATCCAAGTTTGCGCGCCCAAGGCTGTCACCTCCCCATAAAGCGCGGCGCGTCTGTCGGCATCAAGATGCGCCGCCACTTCGTCGAGAAGAAGGATCGGCGGCGCGCCAAAGTCGGCCGCCAATGCGCGGGCATTGGCCAGAACCAGCGAGATCAGCAACGCCTTTTGCTCTCCGGTCGATGACAGGCGGGCCGGGGTGTCCTTGGCCGCGAAGGTGGCGACCAAATCGGCGCGGTGCGGTCCGACAAGGGTGCGGCCCGCGGCGGCATCGCGCGCGCGCCCCGCGCCTAGCGCTTGCCGCAGTGTTTCGGCGTCGGCCTCGGGGGGTGTGTCGGTTTCTTCGATGCGAAGATGGGCCGTTGGAAAAGCGGTGGCGGCATCGGCTTGCGCGGCCTCAAGCAGGGCGCAGGCGATCCGGCGGTTGGCGGCGATGCGGCTGCCGGTTTCGGCCAATTGCGCCTCCAAGGCATCGAACCAACCCGCGTCGCGGATCCCGTCGCGCAACAAACGGTTGCGTTCGCGCATCGCTTTCTCATAGGCGATTGCAGCTTCGGCATGGGCGGGCTCGAAACTCATGGTCAGACGATCAAGGAACTGGCGCCGGTCCGCCGCCGGTCCCTGCCAAAGCCTGTCCATGGCAGGGGTCAGCCACAGGATCCGCACGATCCGGCTCAACGCCGTTTGGGTGGCCGATTTTCCGTCAATCTCGGTCAGGCGTGGATTGCCCGGCTCAGCCCAGCAGGCGATATCATGCTGGGTATCGCCTGCTTGGAGCGTGGCGCTGACCTTCCAGCCAATGTTTTCGGGCTGACGGGCAAAGTCCTCGCGCGCTGCGCGCCGCAATCCCCGGCCGGGTGACAACAGCGAAAGCGCCTCAATCAAGTTGGTTTTACCCGCCCCGTTCGGTCCGAACACCGCGATAGGGCCGGGATGGGCGCGCAGATCCATCTCCTTGTGGGACCGGAAATACCGCAGCGAAAGCCGCGTGACGGCCAGGCTCATCGCGGGGATCCCGCCCAAGGGTCTGAGGCGCTATGCTTGAGCGGGGCGCAAGGTGTCGGTTCGGGCTTTGCCCGAACGCGCGCGGCAAGCCGCGCGCACGGCGCGTTTACGCGCCGTCGACACCGTCCCAGACCCACGTCCAGCGCTCCTGCGGCAGAGCGCGGTCAGACGCGCATCGGCATGACAACATAGACCGCGCTTTCGTCATTGCCCTCGCGCATCAGCGATGGATCACCCGGAGAGTTGAACAAGAAAACCGCGTTTTCCCGATCAACCTGGTCGGCAATCTCCAGCAAATACTTGGCATTGAACCCAATTTCGAGCGTTTCGTCACCATAGGCCACCGCCAATTCTTCCTCGGCATTCCCGCTATCCGGCGCATTGACCGACAGCACCAGCCGATCTTCGTCAAGCGCGAGCTTCACAGCCCGAGAGCGTTCCGACGACACTGTCGCCACCCGATCCACCGCGCGGGCAAACTCCGCGGCGTCCACCTCCAGCCGCTTTGCGTTGTTTTGGGGGATCACCCGCGCATAATCGGGAAACGAGCCGTCGATGACCTTCGACGTCAGTGTCACATCCGGTGTGGCAAACCGGATCTTTGTCTCGGATACCGAAACCGCGATCGGCGCGTCGCCTTCCAAAATCTTTCCCAGCTCCAGCACGGTTTTACGCGGCACGATCACTCCGGGCAGCGTTTCGGCCCCGTCGGGCAACGTGGCTTCGATCCGGGCCAGCCGGTGGCCGTCGGTCGCCACGGCCCGCAGGGTCTGGCCGTCGCTCGCTTGGCCCAGATGCAGGTAAACGCCGTTGAGGTAATAGCGCGTTTCTTCCGTGGAGATCGCGAATTTCGACTTGTCGAACAACCGCTTAAGCACCGTCGCGTCGACGGCGAAGTTACAATCGTAGGCGCTGTTGGCCATCACTGGAAAATCCTCGCGCGGCAGCGTGGCCAGCGCGAACTGCGCGCGCCCGGCACGGACGTGCAGCCGCCCGGCGGCGGGGTCATCGGCCAGTTCGACCATCGCGCCATCGGGCAGTTTGCGCACGATATCGTGCAGCGTGTGCGCCCCCACGGTCACTGCGCCGGCCTGCAGCACCATTGCGGGCGTTCGGTCGATCACTTCGATGTCCAGGTCGGTGGCCCTGAGGCTGATCGCGTCCTCGTCCGATGCGATCAGCACATTGGCCAGGATCGGAATGGTGTTGCGCCGTTCGACCACCGACTGCGCCCGGCTCATCGCGCGGAGGAGCGCAGATCGCTCTATGCTGATCTTCATGGCCTGTGTCCCCCAAGTCTCGCGGCGCGGAGCCTGAGCCTATCGAAGCGAAAGAGGAATTCAACGGCAAAAGAGGCGTTGTATACGGTGGAACACTTTACCGACCGTCCACTGATCGCCAAAACAGGCTTTGCGGGGCTAGGCCTCAAGAATCCGGCGCAAAAACTCAAGATCGTCCGAGATTTGCGCGTCGATGGAGGAAAGCTCCTCGACCTTGCGAACCGCATGGATGACGGTCGTGTGGTCGCGGCCGCCAAACCGGCGACCGATTTCGGGCAAGGATTTGGTCGTCAGGGTCTTGGCCAAATACATGGCGATCTGGCGTGGCCGCGCGACAGAGCGGGCGCGTCGGGGGCCCAGCATGTCAGCCATGCGAACGTTATAGTGTTCGGCCACTTTCAACATAATCTCGTCGATCGTCACTTTGCGTTCGGACGCGCGGAGGATGTCTGAAAGACACTCTTGCACCATCTCCATGTTGATCTTGCGTCCGACCAGCGACGCGAAGGCGTAAAGCCGGGTCAAGGCCCCCTCCAACACCCGCACGTTTGAGCTGATGCGGTGGGCTAGGAAATCGAAAATGCCCGGATCGACGGCGACACCCGGGTGAAGCCGCGCCTGGACTTCGGACTTCGACTGCAAAATGCCAAGGCGAAGCTCAAAATCCGTAGGGTGCACGTCCACGGACAGCCCGCATTGCAGGCGCGAGATGATTCGCGCGTCCATCCGCTCAATCTTCCCTGCCTCACGGTCGGCCGAAATCACGATCTGCTTTCGCTGATCGACAAGCGCATTAAAGGTGTGAAAGAATTCGTCCTGCGTGGAATCCTTGCCAGCAATAAATTGTACATCGTCGATCATAAGGACGTCGACGGACCGAAATTGTTGCTTAAAGCCGTGCATGTCTTTAAAGCGCAACGCTTGCACGAAGCTGTACATAAATTGCTCAGCAGAAAGATAGAGAACCCGCGCCTCAGGACGTGTTTCTTGGACGTGCCAGGCAATGGCGTGCATTAGGTGGGTTTTACCAAGGCCGACGCCGCCGTAAAGAAACAGGGGATTGAAGGTCACGGGGCCATCGTCGGCCACCCGCTTGGCCGCGGCATGCGCCAGTTCGTTGGGCTTGCCGACCACGAAGCTGTCAAACTTAAACCGAGGGTCGAGCGGGGAGCCTGGAAGATCGGCTTCTGAGCCATTTTCGGGCACTGTGGATGCTTTCTCCGGCGGTTGCATGGGGCGCGGGACGCCCGATGTGGGCCGGGTTGGTTCTAGCTTTGGCTTTGGGGCATAGCTTTTGACCGGC
>CALCPC010000803.1 GCA_937900975.1 uncultured Paracoccaceae bacterium | reverse complement strand
CGCGCTATGATGAGACCGGAAACATGGTGCCGTACTTGGTCGATGAGATCCCGACGCTGGAAAACGGCGGCATCTCGGAGGATCTGACCACGATCACGTGGACGATCTCTGACGGGGTGGTGTTTTCCGATGGGTCCGCGCTGACGGCCGAGGATGTCGTCTTTACCTGGGCCTATTGCACAGATCCCGAGGGCGGCTGCGCCCAGGCGTCCAACTTTACCGACGTGACCAATGTCGAAGCGCTCGACAGCCGCACGGTCAAGATCACATTCGGCGTGCCGAAGCCCTTCCCCTATGGCCCGTTTGTCGGCGGGCAATCGCCGATCCTGCAGAAAGCGCAATTTGCCGATTGCATGGGGTCGCGCGCGGTTGAGTGCACCGAAGAAAACTTCGCCCCGATCGGCACCGGACCGTTTGTCGTCACCGATTTCAAGGCCAACGACGTGGCGCTTTTCGAAGCCAATCCAAACTACCGCGACCCCGCAAAACCTGCCTTTGCGACCGTGCTTTTCAAAGGCGGCGGCGACGCGGCGGCGGCCGCCCGGTCCGTTCTGGAGACCGGAGAGTTCGACTACGCCTGGAACCTGCAGGTGGAACCCGAGGTGCTGAGCCAGATTCAACCCGATTTCAAACGCACTAACTAAGCATCCAAAAGAACGTCGGTTGAGCGGATCATGGTCAATCAGACAAACCCTGACCCCGCGCTCGGCGACGAACGGGCGACGCGGGCGCATCCGCACCCGTTTTTGACCGACCCGCGCGTCAGCCGCGCGCTCAGCCTGGCCATCGACCGCTCAATCCTCGTGGAGGCCGGCTATGGCTCGGCCGGGCAGGTCACCTGCAACGTGCTGCCCGCACCGGCGATCTACGCGAGCCCAAACAATGAATGGTGCAAGACCCAAGACATTGCCGGCGCGAACGCGCTTCTCGATGAAGCGGGTTGGGTCATGGGCAATGATGGCGTCCGAACAAAGGACGGGATGCGGCTGTCTCTGCTTTATCAAACGTCGACAAACTCTGTCCGGCAGGGCACGCAAGCGCTGATCAAGCAGATGTGGGCCGAGATCGGGGTGGAGACGGAGCTTCGCAACATCGACGGTTCGGTGTTCTTCGGCGGCGACCAAAGCTCACCCGTCTCGTTCCAGAAGTTTTTTGCCGATGTCGAAATGTACACCAACAATTTCGATGGAACGGATCCCGAAACCTATATGGCCAACTGGCACTGCTCAGAGATCCCAAGCCCCGAGAACCAGTGGCTGGGCGACAACATGCCCCGGTTCTGCGATCCGGCCTATGATGCTCTGGTGGCGGAGTTTGGGAAAACCAGCGGTATCGAAGCGCGCGGAGCCATTGCGATCAAGATGAACGATATGTTGATGGATGCCGGTGTGATCATCCCCCTCGTCCATCGCGGCAACCCGTCGGCC
>CALCPC010000802.1 GCA_937900975.1 uncultured Paracoccaceae bacterium | reverse complement strand
CCGGTTTCTCGCGCGGGAGGCCGATCCCCTGAAACACTGGAAACTGTCACCTGTCGATGTCCGGGGGCTGACGCTTTGGGATGCCTACACGGATGCGATTGCCGAGACGTTTCAGCAAACCGACCGCCCCGCCTCCCCCTGGACCGTGATCCGCTCCGACGACAAACGCCGCGCGCGGCTTGCGGCCCTTAGCCTTATTCTCAGCAGGCTGGCGCCGCCCGGTGTGCTGGCCGAGGCCCCCGATCCCGCGCTGTGCGGCACGCCCGAGGCGATGGGACTTGTGTAGACCGCCGCCACCCGCGTCGCGCCCCCCAAGTCTTTGGGCATGACCCGAAAAGATCCCCGCCGTGGCTATCACCACGGCAATCTGCGCCAGGCCCTGGTCGACGCGACGCTTGATCTGGTCGTCGAAAAGGGTCCGTTCGGCTTTACGGTGGCCGAGGCCGCGCGCTCTGCCGGGGTGAGCGCGGCCGCGCCCTATCGCCATTTCAAAGGCCGCGAAGACTTGATCGAGGAGGCGGCGCTGCAGGGGTTTCAGATCTTTGCCGATTTGATGGAACATGCCTACGACACTGGCCAACCCTCGGCCCTGGCAGCGTTTTCGGCGACCGGCCGGGCCTATCTCGCGTTTGCGCGCAACAATCCCGGCCACTATATCACGATGTTCGAGGCGGGCGTGTCCATTGCCGGAAACGCGGACCTGAAGGCCGCGGCCGACCGGGCCTTTGGCGTTTTGACCCGCGCGGCCGACGATCTTTCGCGCCATGTGCCGGTGGAAAAGCGCCCGCCGCCGGCAATGGTCTCGAACCATGTTTGGGCCCTCAGCCACGGGGTGGTGGAGCTTTTTGCCCGCGGCAATCCCGGCACCAAAAGCCCGTTTTCCGCCGAGGACCTTCTCGAAACCGGCACCGGCATCTATCTTCGGGGCCTTGGCATCCTACCCCCCGATTGACTGGCCGAAGGAGACCGCCATGAACATCGACCTTCTCAAACGCTTATGCGAAACACCCGGCGTGCCGGGGCATGAGGACCGCGTCCGCGCGCTGATCGAGGCGGAAATCGCGGGGCTTTTCGACACTGTCTCGGTCGATCCCATGGGCTCGCTCCATTGTGTGCGAAAGGCGCGCTCAAACGGCACGGGGCAGAAAATCCTGCTTCTCTGCCATATGGATGAGATCGGATTTCTGGTCTCGCACATCTCGGACACCGGGTTTTTATACGTCCAACCGGTCGGCGGGTTCGACGTGCGAAATCTGTTTTCCCGCAGGGTTCGCGTCTGCGCCCGCGACGGCGACATCCAGGCGGTGATGAACCCCGGCGGCCGTCCCGTGCACATCGCGAAACCCGAAGATCGCAAGCGGATCCCAGAGCTTTCGGAATTTTTTATCGACACAGGGCTCGGCGAGGCCGCGAAAGAGCGGGTGCGGATCGGCGATCCGGTGGTGATGGACGAGCCGTTTCTTGAGATGGGCGACAAACTGGTCTCCAAGGCGCTCGACAATCGGATTGCTTGCTGGCTTGGCATCGAAGCGCTGCGCGGGCTCGACCCCGCCAAGGGCAGCGCCGAGATCCATGTGGTGTTCACAGTGCAGGAGGAAGTGGGGCTGCGCGGTGCGCGAACCGCGTCCTATGCTGTGCGGCCGGACATCGCGATCGGGGTCGATACCACGCTGGCCTGCGACACGCCCGGCGTGCCAGAGCCTGAGCGCACGACGCTCCAAGGCGCGGGTTTCGGACTGCACTTACGCGATTCGAGCTTTATCGCCGACCGTGCGCTGACCGAAGAGATCGCGGCGCTGGCGGAGGCCGAAAACATCCCCTATCAGCGCACGATGCTGGCCTCGGGCGGGCAGGACGGCGCTGCCGGGCAGCAGGCGGCCGCCGGCGCACGGGCCTTCGCGATTGTCGTGGGGACGCGCTACATCCACACGGTGACCGAGATGATCCACAAAACCG